>NZ_VCDN01000019.1:0-238792 GCF_033949405.1 Xenorhabdus santafensis
ATACATTAGGAGCTTTTTTATTAGTCTGCGTAATGAATAATTATTATCGGGTGATAAAAAAAGGTAATGACATGATGTCGGATAAATTTAGCCAATATAAACGCTATTACTACGCTTATAAAATGATAACTCTAATGCAGGTTTGACGATATTTAAGGGTTTGGAATAGCGGTCTGGAGTGAGGACTTAAAATAGATTTCCTTAAGATAGGTGCATTTAAAATGTATGATTCAGTAATGATATAAAGATGATGAGAAGTAAAAATGCGAATGGGTTGTTAATTAAAAGAGGCAAAATTCACCTCTTTTAATTTCGGCTAATAATTCAGTAGATTATTCGTCCGGAAATTCAGCCATAAAACTTTCTGCTTTTTCTACCATTGACTTTGTTCCGACAAAGAAAGGTACACGTTGGTGCAATTTATTTGGCACGATATCCAGAATGCGATTTGCTCCATCACTGGCTTTTCCTCCCGCCTGTTCCGCCAACAATGCAATTGGGTTGCATTCATATAGCAGACGCAGTTTTCCTGTTGGGTGGCTTGCTGTGCTTGGATAAATGTAGATCCCGCCTTTCAGCAGATTACGGTGGAAATCAGCAACCAAGGAGCCGATGTAACGGGTAGTGTATGGGCGTTGAGTTGCTTCATCCTGTTCTTGGCAATATTTAATATATTTTTTTACACCCATCGGGAATTTAATGTAGTTCCCTTCATTAATTGAGTATATGTTGCCTTTTTCTGGGAACTGAACCTTTTCATGGCTTAGGCAGAAAACACCAAGGGAAGGATCATAAGTAAAAGTATGGACACCGCAACCTGTGGTATACACCAGCATCGTGGATGAGCCATAAACCACATAACCTGCTGCAACTTGGCGGTTTCCTGGTTGCAGGAAATCTTCTTCAGTCACAGGTTGTCCGATTGGAGTAATGCGGTGGTAAATTGAGAAAATAGTCCCAACGGAAACGTTTACATCAATATTCGAAGAACCATCCAGAGGATCCATCAAAACAACATATTTGGCATTTTCTGCACGGTCGCCGTCAAAAATAACGATCTCATCTTCTTCTTCAGAAGCGATGCCGGCAACTTCTCCACGTGCTTTCAGTGCCGCCTTGAGTTTTTCATTGGCATATAAGTCCAGTTTCATCTGAACTTCACCTTGAACATTGGATACGCCACTAGTCCCTAAGATATCGACTAAACCCGCTTTGTTGATATCCCTATGAATGATTTTGGCACCCAATTTGATGGCAGACAGAAGTGCGGTAAGTTCACCTGTAGCATGAGGAAAGTCTTGCTGTTTTTCGACGATGAATTCGCCTAATGTTTTCATGACAAAGGCCTTGAATTTGATTATGGTTTTAGGAAGCGTGCTTCACTGTTATGTTTCACTGATTTAGTGTTGCACTTATGCGCGGGCAGTTTAGCTAAAGAATGGAATCATTGATAGGCCATTGCATTTCTTATATGCGAATTGATGGTTAGAATAGTGATACAGTTCATGCTATCAGTTAGAAATAAAAGTGGATAGAAACAAATGCGCATTCATATTCTTGGCGTCTGTGGTACTTTCATGGGGGGACTCGCAATCCTCGCTCGTTCACTGGGTCATGAGGTCACTGGCTCTGATGCCAATGTGTATCCGCCAATGAGCACCTTGCTGGAAAAACAGGGTATCGAGTTGATTCACGGTTATGATCCTGCACAGCTCGATCCTGCACCGGACATAGTGATCATCGGCAATGCTATGGTACGCGGCAATCCTTGTGTGGAAGCGGTATTGGATCGTGGTATACCTTATACTTCCGGCCCGCAATGGCTGCATGACAATGTACTGCCGGAGCGTTGGGTATTGGCTGTTGCGGGAACTCACGGCAAAACAACAACGGCAGGTATGCTGGCATGGATTCTGGAAGCCTGTGGCTACAAACCAGGGTTCCTCATTGGTGGGGTGCCGGGTAATTTTGAAGTTTCAGCACAACTTGGTGAAAGCCCATTTTTTGTGATTGAAGCGGATGAATACGACAGCGCTTTTTTCGACAAGCGTTCTAAATTTGTACATTACAGCCCTCGTACACTGATCATGAACAATCTTGAATTTGATCATGCTGATATTTTCGAGGATCTGGCGGCCATTCAAAAACAATTCCATCATCTTGTCAGAGTTGTGCCTGGTACGGGCAAAATTCTCGTTCCTGACAATGATATCAACCTGAAACATGTGCTTTCCATGGGGTGCTGGAGTGAGTTGGAGCAGCTTGGCGAAACCGGGGACTGGCAGGCGAAAAAAATCAGCCAGGATAGTAGTCATTATCAAGTATTCCATCGTGGGGAACTGGTTGGCGAAGTGAACTGGTCATTAGTCGGTGAGCACAACATGCATAATGGCCTGATTGCGATTGCCGCCGCCCATCATGTTGGCATACTGCCTGTGGATGCTTGTCTGGCACTGAGTAAATTTATTAATGCCCGCCGCCGCCTTGAGTTGCGTGGAGAAGTGAATGGCATCTCAGTTTATGATGATTTTGCCCATCACCCAACCGCCATTTTGGCGACATTGGAAGCATTGAGAAGTAAAGTCGGTGGAGTGACCCGCATTCTGGCTGTATTGGAGCCACGCTCGAATACGATGAAAATGGGCATGAGTAAAAATGATATCGCACCTTCTATGGGGCGTGCAGATGAAGTTTTTCTCTACCAGCCTACCAATATGCCGTGGCAGGTTGTTGAAATTGCCGAGCAGTGTGTCCAGCCCGCCCGCTGGAGCGCTGATATAGATGTGTTGGTTCGGATGATTGTTGAGACAGCACAGCCGGGTGATCACATCCTGATTATGAGCAATGGCGGTTTTGACGGTATCCATGAAAAATTATTAACAGAGCTGGCTAAGAAATCAGTCCCTGTTTGATTGGATAACGGGTGCAATGTTGTGATTGCAACATTATGTATAGATGGAGGATCGCACCGATTGGGCGATCCTCTGTGTTTATCTGCCGTTAGTTCCCCGTCACTTTGATTCTTTGTTACATTGGCGCAACCCAGAATCCATAAAGTACAGACGACAGAAAAGGGTTAAAGTTCTTGCTCAAATAAGTTTAGAATTGCTTCGTAGAGCTGTTTTGTCGTCAGGTCTTGTGCTGGCGTGGTAAAAATAGTGTCATCACCCGCAATGCTGCCAAGGATCCCTTCCGCTTTTCCCAATGAATCTAAAAGACGGGCAATCAACTGTGCAGCGCCCGGGCTGGTGCGTATAACCACAATGCTATGGTTATAGTCGATATCCAATACCAGATTTTTTAATGGGCTGGTTGCCGTGGGGACACCCAATTCTGCCGGCAGGCAGTAAACCATTTCCATTTTGGCATTACGGGTTCGGACAGCACCAAATTTTGTCAGCATTCTGGAAACTTTAGATTGGTTGATATTTTCAAACCCTTCATCCTGAAGCGCTGAAACAATTTCACCTTGGGAGCTGAATTTTTCTTCTTTCAATAATGCCTTGAAAGCTTTTACCAAATCTTCCTGTTTCGAAGGAACACGCATATTTCACCATCGTTATATCCGTTATGAGACGGATATTATGCAAAACAGTGAATTTTTATTCAAGAAAGAGCGGCGAAAATGGGAACATACCTCCCAATGAATTTCAGATTACATTGTGGCGGAAAGGGAATAATCAATGCGCCAGAACTCATTTATCCCCTTAGAGGGGATGGATTGAGCATAATCGCTGATTTTGTACATATTGTTTCATTAACGTTTTTTAATTAAATTTGTTTAATTAATGTTCGGCTATAAACGTTTTATTTTTACCTGTCTCTTTTATTCATAAAGTTTGTTCATAAAGCCTGCAGATAAAGCCGATATGGTAAATGCATTGTTAATTAAATGGTGTTGTTTGAAATTGCAGGGAAGAGTAAGGTAATTGGCTAATTAATTAATGAGATAATGGGAATAAATATCAAAAAAGTGTCCGTTATCTCATTAACAGATAAGCCTTTTGTCTAGAATAAAACAACTTTGGTGTTCCATCATCAAGCCATTAGGTGGATAATCTAGCTGTTAACAGATTGTTTTTAATACGTAGTGATGAACGAGTTGAGAGTCCTCTTTATCATTGTGGTTTTGATGGAAAGAGTGAAATAACTCTCTTAACCAGACAAATTTAAGTTTTTTACAGCACTTATTTTAAGGAGTATCAGGATGAAAGTTGCAGTTCTCGGTGCAGCCGGTGGTATTGGTCAAGCACTCGCCCTTCTACTTAAAACCCAGCTTCCTTCAGGTTCAGATCTTTCCTTGTATGACATTGCTCCGGTAACTCCAGGCGTAGCCGCCGATTTGAGCCATATCCCAACGGAAGTCAAAGTCGTCGGTTTTGCTGGTGAAGATGCAACCCCTGCATTGGTAGGCGCTGATGTTGTATTGATTTCTGCGGGCGTGGCGCGTAAACCTGGCATGGATCGTTCTGATCTGTTCAACATCAATGCAGGGATCATTCGTAATCTGGTTCAGCAAGTTGCGAAAACATGCCCTAAAGCATTAATCGGAATTATCACAAACCCAGTGAATACCACCGTGGCGATCGCGGCTGAGGTTCTGAAAAAAGAAGGTGTTTACGATAAAAACCGTCTGTTTGGTGTGACTACTCTGGATATTATCCGCTCTAATACTTTCGTGGCTGAACTGAAAGGCAAAAAAGTAGAAGAAACAGAAGTTCCAGTGATTGGCGGGCACTCTGGTGTGACCATTCTGCCACTGCTGTCTCAAATTCCAGGTGTCAGCTTCACTGATGAAGAAGTTGCTGCGTTGACCAAACGTATCCAGAATGCCGGTACTGAAGTGGTTGAAGCCAAAGCAGGTGGCGGATCTGCAACTCTGTCTATGGGACAGGCCGCAGCACGTTTCGGTCTTTCTCTGATCCGTGGTCTGCAAGGTGAAAGCAACGTTATCGAGTGCAGCTATGTGGAAGGTGACGGAAAACATGCCCGTTTCTTCGCTCAGCCAGTTCGCTTGGGTAAAAATGGTATCGAAGAACGTTTAGACATTGGCAAGTTAAGTGACTTTGAACAAACAGCACTGGATAACATGTTAGATGTTCTGAAAAAAGATATCGCATTAGGCGAAGAATTTATTAATGGTTAATTTATTTAATTCGTAATTTATTAATATACGAATTAAGTTAAATATATTAGATAACTTAAACCGCTAGTTATTTTTTAACTAGCGGTTTTTTTTAATAATTAAATTGGTCGCTAATTATTTTTTTTATCTCGAATCTTTCTTTCTAATAATTCTCCAGTAAGCGGATTGAAATAACGACTTGGCCATATTTCAGACGGATGCAATTCTAAATAATTCGCTATTATCCATTCTCCCTTGGGCCACGGGCGAGAAAGAGTATTCGCCAAAGTTGATGAACTTAACCCAGCCTCACGAGAAACTGCTGCCAGTGTAGTTCCACGTTTACGTAAAGCGGCAATAATATCAGCAGGATGCCAATCCGATTTCATAGAAATCATTTTTTTAATCCTTTCCTATTAAATTTGAAGCCACATTAGTGGTATAACTAAAGTGTTAGTGTGAAATTAATAACGAACACGAATCTGTTATTAAGAAAATAAAATAACATTATTTTTTCTAAAAATATTTCTAATTTTTTCTTAATAACTTCTTTTTTGAACTTGGTTACAAAAATAGAGAAACATTATGAAAAAAGAGTGGTATACGGCAATGGAGTTGACCGGTGTAGGCGAGTTACCTAGATCACCACAAGGAGTTAATGCCAGAGCAAAACGTGAAGAATGGTTGAGGCAAAAACGAACCGGTGTTCAAGGCAGGGCAATTGAATACCATTATTCTTGTTTTCCTGAATCAACTTTGGCGGCTTTAGAACTTAATGAAATGTCACCAGAATATCAGGTTCAGAAACAAGATCCTCTCTCTATTTGGGTGAGTGCATTTAATTTACTGACAGAGGAAGAAAAGGAGGTAATTACCGAAGTGATATTGCGTGATGGAATAAGAAGTTTTTTGGAAAAAATCACAGCAACCTAAGACAGCTTTTGAAAAGCCAAATATCCAAAATTTGGCTTTCTCTTCACTGTCCTGATACAACGCGAGGAGCAAGAGATGAAAAAAGAATGGTATTCTGCAAAGGAACTCATCGGCCTCGCAGGGCTGCCATCATCTCCCCAGGGGGTAAACCTGATGGCAAGACGCGAAGGTTGGGAACAACGCCGTAAGCGTGGGGTACAAGGGAAAGCACTCGAATATAATGTCAGCAGTCTGCCTGAAGAAGTTTTGAATGTCCTGACAGTCAGCGAAAGCTCAGTTGAATACTACCGGAATAAACGACAAGACCCATTTATGATTTGGGTGGAAGCTTATTATCAGCTAACCAAATCTGAAAGGGAACGAATGGTAAAATTTATCTTGAGAAAAGGGCTGTCGAGTCTTGTTCAATACGTCGGAATTCAAGATATTGAAATTAAAGATATTGAAAATAAAAACGGCACCCCAGACTGAATTATCTGGGATACCGATTGGTGTCGCTCAAGAAAGTCGCTGTACCGCGACATGGGCCAAACCGACCAAGGCCGCCTTATATGGAGAATCATCCAATACTTGCAACGCTGAAATAGCTTTATCGGCTTCTTCTTCCGCCCGTTGGCGGGTGTATTCAAGCGAACCACACTGTTTCATTGTTGCCAGTACGGTATCCAATAAATGGCGGCCGTTTCCTTTCTCAATGGCATTGCGGATCAATGCAGATTGCTCTGGCTCTCCATGGTTCATGGCATGCAAGAGTGGCAGCGTTGGTTTGCCTTCGTTTAGGTCATCCCCGGTGTTCTTGCCGAGCGTGCTGTCATCAGAATCATAATCCAGCAGATCATCGATTAACTGGAACGCAGTGCCAAGATAGCGGCCATAGTCACGCAGAGCGGTTTCTTGTTCTGGAGAAGCATTGGCTAGAATTGCTGCTGAATGTGCGGCAACTTCAAACAGGCGGGCGGTCTTACTGTAAATAACCCGCATATAGTCGTCTTCTGAAATGTTGGGATCATTACAGTTCATCAACTGCATCACTTCGCCTTCAGCAATGACATTTGTCGCGTCAGACATCAGTTTCAATACACGCATGGAATCAAGATCTGTCATCATTTGAAATGAACGTGTATAGATAAAATCACCGACGAGAACGCTGGCGGCATTGCCATAAATCGCGTTGGCTGTTTCCTTGCCACGACGCATGTCAGATTCATCAACGACATCGTCATGCAATAATGTTGCGGTGTGAATAAATTCAATCAAAGCCGCAACTTTGACATGTTTTTCATCGTCACAATGAAGCGCCTTCCCAGCGAGTACTGCAATCATCGGGCGAATACGTTTACCACCGCCACTAATAATGTAGTAACCGAGTTGATTGATTAGCGCAACATCAGAATTTAATTGGTTAAGAATGGTTTCATTAACCGCGGCCATATCGTCAGCGGTAAGTTTTATTATCGATTCTAAATTCATGTTTTGGCTTTTAACTCTGATTCAGAGCAGTGCTCATTAAATTAGCATATCAACAGATATTACGATGTATCGATTGTACTTGAAAAACAGCTTAAATAAATGACAATCGAAAAACTCCGTTTTTTTCTCATCTGTTCTAATTCTGCACTTGTCTTCCAAGCGGTTTTTGCGTAGAATTCGCGCCCTATTGTGAATATTTTATAGCGCACTCTGGATGAAATTTAGGGGGTGCGCGGAAAGCGGAGTTTATATGTACGCGGTTTTCCAAAGTGGTGGTAAACAACACCGAGTAAGCGAAGGTCAAACTATTCGCTTGGAAAAACTGGACATCGCAACAGGTGAAACTGTTGAGTTTGACCAGGTACTGATGGTCGCTAATGGCGAAGACATCAAAATCGGCGCTCCAGTAGTTGAAGGCGTTAAAGTTAAAGCTGAAGTTGTTGCTCACGGTCGTGGCGAGAAAATTAAGATTGTTAAGTTTCGTCGTCGTAAACACAGCCGTAAGCAGCAGGGCCACCGTCAGTGGTTCACTGATGTTAAAATCACTGGCATCGCTTAAGATATTAGGAGAGCAGATAAATGGCACACAAAAAGGCTGGCGGCTCGACTCGTAACGGTCGCGATTCTGAAAGCAAACGTCTGGGTGTAAAACGTTTCGGTGGTGAGTCTATCCTGGCTGGTAGCATCATCGTTCGTCAACGTGGTACTAAGTTCCACGCTGGCAACAACGTAGGCTGTGGCCGTGACCACACCCTGTTCGCATTAGCTGACGGGAAAGTTAAATTCGAAGTTAAAGGTCCAAAAAACCGTAAATTCATCAGCATCGAAGCTGAATAAGTTTTTTGACTCTTAATCGAATCGGAAGCCCTGCAATGTGTGTTGCGGGGCTTTTTATATTCTGGATTACGCCATCTCTGGGTACTGCCATCCAGCTTTACAGTGGCTATCCTACGGAGAAATAAGATGAAATTTGTAGATGAAGCCAGAATACTGGTTGTAGCGGGAGATGGTGGCAATGGTTGCGTCAGCTTCCGTCGTGAGAAATATATTCCAAAAGGTGGGCCAGACGGCGGTGATGGCGGAGATGGTGGTGACGTCTATCTGTTGGCTGATGAAAACCTAAATACGTTGATCGACTACCGTTTTGAAAAATCCTTCCGTGCAGAACGTGGTCAAAATGGACAAAGCCGCGATTGTACCGGCAAACGTGGTCAGGATATTACTATCAAGGTTCCGGTTGGAACGCGTGTACGTGATATTGCCACCGGGGAAATTCTGGGTGACATGTTGCGCCATGAACAGCGTTTTATGGTCGCAAAAGGAGGCTTCCACGGCCTTGGCAATACCCGCTTCAAATCCTCAGTGAACCGTGCTCCTCGTCAAAGAACGATGGGTACGCCAGGAGAAAACCGCGAACTGATGCTGGAGTTGATGCTTCTGGCTGATGTGGGCATGTTGGGCATGCCAAATGCCGGTAAATCCACCTTCATCCGTGCTGTTTCAGCAGCAAAACCGAAAGTCGCCGATTACCCATTTACCACATTAGTACCAAGCCTTGGTGTTGTGCGCATGGATAATGAGCAGAGCTTTGTGGTCGCTGATATCCCTGGTTTGATTGAAGGGGCAGCAGAAGGGGCTGGCTTGGGTATTCGCTTCCTGAAACATTTGGAGCGCTGCCGCGTACTGTTGCACTTAATTGATCTGTGCCCGATCGATGAATCCAATCCGGTTGAGAATGCTCGTATCATTACCAAAGAGCTGCACAAGTACAGTGAAAAACTGGCAGAGAAACCACGTTGGTTGGTATTCAACAAAGTAGATCTCACTGATCCAGAAGAAGCCAAGCAACGGGCTCAGGCTATTGCCGATGAGCTTGGTTGGGAAGGCGATTATTACATGATTTCTGCTGTGAACCGTCAGGGTGTGAAAGAGCTTTGCTGGGATATCATGGAATTCATGAAGGCACAGCCTCGCAGTCAGGAAGCATCGGAAGAAGCTCAACCTGAAAAAGTTGAGTTCATGTGGGACGATTACCACAAGGAACAGTTGGAGCAACCATCTGAAGATGATGATTGGGATGACGACTGGGACGAAGAAGACGATGAAGGCGTTGAGTTTATTTATAAACGCTAATATAAAACATCGAATATGATAAAAGGGCGCCCAAAATAGCGCCCTTTTGTTATCCAGTCATTCTTGATCAATTATTTTTATATAACGATTTATATAAGTTATTTTCGAAACGGGTCAGTGGAACACGACGGGTTCGGAAATCTTCAGGAACAATGGAATAAGCGGAAACAAATTGGACGAAAGCAATTTGCTGCCCGCTGGCGGCGGTCATAAAGCCTGCAAGATTATAAACACCCTGCAATGAGCCTGTTTTGGCGAATATCTTACCATCAAGACCTGCTTCATGCAGACCTGCCCGATAAGCTAAAGTCCCGTCGTGCCCTGCTTGGGGCAGCATTGAAATAAAATCCAATTCATTATCATGCTCGGCAATAAATTGTAATATTTTCATCATGGTTGCTGGTGAAATTAGATTGTGGCGTGAAAGGCCGGAACCATCCACCATCACCGTATTGCCTAAATTAATGCCGGCTTTTTGCCTCAAAATTTGACGAACCGCATCAGAGCCAGTACGCCATGTGCCCGGAACGTTATAGTAGCGATGGCCGAGGGTACGGAAAATCGTATCAGCAATCATATTGTCTGATTTTTTCAGCATGATTTTCAGCATATTCGCCAGTGGTACTGATTGGTTCACTGCGAGGATTTTTTGCGGATGCTGGGGAGCGGATTGGCGTCTTATATGACCTTTTAATTCAATGCCAGCAATGCGCAGTTCATTTTTCAAAATATTGCCTGCATAACTGGCACCATTTTGAATAGCGAAAGCCAATGGAAATGAATCATCGCGCTGCACCATGCATCCGGTAAGGGTATATCGGTTTAAATCACCAACGGTCACATCAAGTTCGCAGTATTTTGCTTCCGCAGCGCCTTTGGCCAATGTTTTTACTTCACTGAAGACACTGACAGGATAAAAAGAGGGGACTCGAACAAATGCCGTTTCGTTGGGTTGTGCTGCACTATGCAGTGAAACTGAAAAACAGTTTTTATCGACGATGGCAGCCGCTGGCGGAGAGCTGAAACACTGGGTCATGTCATTCCATACCCATCCCGGTGCTTTATCATGGCTGGCGAAGATAGACGTATCGATAATAAGATCGCCATCAATTTGCGTTATGCCGGCCTGTTTCAATTCTTCAACCATATTGCGCAGTTGAGTGCGCGTCAGCATAGGATCGCCGACAAAACGTGCTGTTAAATTACCTTCTAATGCGCCATCTAAGACATTTGCGTCACTTTCCAGTGTTGTTACAAAATGGTAATCCTTACCAAGCTGAAGCAAAGCTGCCAATGCTGTCACGATTTTTTGCGTACTGGCCGGTAGTGCCAGTTTATGTCCTTGATAATCAAGAATAGGGCTGTTTGAGCCAACTTTTTCGGCAATAAATGAAAAACTCGTTCCCGTCGGTAAATGTTGGCCAATGTCTTCAATTGAAGAGGCATTTACACTGGAAATGCTCAGGCTCAGACTGAGCATACAAGCTATTCTGCTGGTAATTTTTAAAAGAGCCATAATTCTCGCATATGAAGGTGGATGGGTTTCAAGAATATTTATATTAGTAATACTAAGGTGCAATTCAGGGAAAAGTAAACGATGATCCATCATCGACTCTACGTTAGAATGATAGATTAGCAGGTGAAATATGTACGTGAACTTCAGGTCATGCTGGGTTTACACTCCTTTTATTGTCTGGAAGCCCGCCTGATAAGGTGTGCTCATTGTGCTGTTATTGCAAAAATCAGGAAGATGTGGTTTTGGGCTTAGGATTGATTTAGAGGTTTGATAAATGAAACAAATTCCGATGACGGTACGTGGCGCGGATAAATTGCGCGAAGAATTAGAATATTTGAAAAATGTACGTCGCCCTCAGATTATTACTGCAATCGCTGATGCGCGTGAGCATGGTGATTTGAAAGAGAATGCAGAATATCATGCCGCTCGTGAGCAGCAGGGTTTTTGTGAAGGCCGTATTCAGGAAATTGAGGCTAAACTTTCTAATGCACAGGTGATTGATGTAACGAAAATGACCAATAATGGTCGGGTTATTTTCGGGGCAACGGTAAAGGTAATGAATGTTGACTCAGATGAAGAGCAAACTTACCGTATCGTGGGTGACGATGAAGCCAATATCAAAGAAAACCTTCTTTCTGTTAATTCACCGATTGCTCGTGGGTTGATTGGCAAAGAAGTGGATGATGTTGTCGTGATTACCACGCCTGGCGGTCAAGTGGAATACGAAGTATTGAGCGTGGATTATATTTAGCAAATACCATGGTCATCAGCCATTCCACTCATTGGTTGATATGAAAAAAGGCCAGATTTGGCCTTTTTTATCAAGATAAAATAGATATGGCATTTTTGTATAAGTATGCCGAAGTTATTTAGGTAGACTAATTTTGCGCTCTTGTGATGGACGGTAGAGAACGAGCATTTTTCCAATGATTTGCACATTATGTGCACCGGTTTCACGAACAATCGCTTCAGCGATCAAAGTTTTGATTTCACGGTCTTCGCCTGCAACTTTGACTTTGATAAGCTCGTGATGTGAGAGAGTTTGTTCGATTTCAGCCAATACACCTTCGGTCAGACCGTTGTTGCCTATCATAACGACAGGCTTTAGTGAATGAGCGAGGCTTTTCAGATATTGGACTTGTTTCTTGTTAAGAGTCATCGTTTTTTGCTTAAATGGGATTGAAAACGACGTATTCTACCGCCATCTCATATCTATCACCATAAAAGTGTGGTGTGGTTTGATGAGAGAACGCAAAAATTAAGGTTCTCGATTAGTATAATTGGAAAGAACAATGGCCAATAAAAAACGCTCAGCAAGCTCAAGTCGCTGGTTACAGGAACATTTTAGTGATAAATATGTTCTTCAGGCGCAGAAAAAAGGGCTTCGCTCTCGCGCTTGGTTTAAACTTGATGAGATACAGCAAAGCGACAAAATCTTTAAACCGGGCATGACCGTTGTTGATTTAGGCGCTGCCCCCGGTGGGTGGTCTCAATACGTAGTCAGTCAGATTGGTAATAGCGGGCGGATTATTGCTTGCGATCTTTTACCAATGGATCCGATTGTTGGGGTCGATTTCCTTCAAGGAGATTTTCGTGATGAACTTGTATTGAAAGCATTGCTTGAAAGAGTTGGTGATAATAAAGTCCAGGTCGTCATGTCGGATATGGCTCCCAATATGAGTGGAACCCCCGCGGTCGATATTCCCCGATCCATGTATCTGGTTGAGTTAGCGTTGGATATGTGTCGTGATGTGCTGGCCCCTGGGGGTAGTTTTATTGTCAAAGTGTTTCAGGGAGAGGGCTTTGATGAGTACCTGAGGGAAATTCGCTCCCTTTTTACGAAGATAAAAGTTCGTAAACCAGAAGCTTCGCGGGCACGATCACGTGAAGTATACATTGTAGCGACAGGGCTGAAAGTATAGTACCCTGACTACTATTTGTTAACACAGTTGTAATATGAGGTTAATCCCTTGAGTGACATGGCGAAAAACCTGATTCTCTGGTTAGTCATCGCAGTTGTCTTGATGTTATTGTTCCAGAGTTTCGGTCCCAGCGATTCTAGCGGTCGTAGGGTGGATTACTCTAATTTCATCAATGAGATATCGCAGAATCAAGTAAGCGAAGTACGTATTTCGGGTCGTGACATTGATTTCACTAAGAAAGACAACGGTGGAAAATACAGCACTTATATGCCGATTCAGGATGAGAAGCTGCTGGATACCCTGCTCAATAAACAGGTAAAAGTGGTCGGTGAACCACCAGAGCAACCAGGCCTGTTGGCGACCCTCTTTATTTCATGGTTCCCAATGCTACTGCTGATTGGCGTCTGGATCTTCTTTATGCGTCAAATGCAAGGCGGTGGCGGTAAAGGGGCAATGTCTTTTGGCAAAAGCAAAGCCCGCATGTTAACCGAAGATCAGATCAAAACCACGTTTGCTGATGTCGCTGGCTGTGACGAAGCAAAAGAAGAAGTTGGTGAATTGGTTGAGTATCTGCGCGAGCCAGGACGTTTCCAAAAACTGGGCGGTAAGATCCCGAAAGGTATCTTGATGGTTGGCCCTCCGGGTACTGGTAAAACATTGCTGGCGAAAGCTATCGCAGGTGAAGCGAAAGTTCCATTCTTCACCATATCCGGTTCTGACTTCGTTGAAATGTTTGTTGGTGTTGGTGCTTCCCGCGTTCGTGACATGTTCGAACAGGCTAAAAAAGCAGCCCCTTGCATTATTTTCATTGACGAAATCGATGCGGTAGGCCGTCAGCGTGGTGCTGGTCTCGGTGGTGGTCATGATGAACGTGAACAAACCCTGAACCAGATGCTGGTTGAGATGGATGGTTTCGAAGGTAACGAAGGCATTATCGTTATTGCAGCAACCAACCGTCCTGACGTTCTGGACCCTGCATTGTTGCGTCCAGGCCGTTTTGACCGCCAGGTTGTTGTTGGTCTGCCTGATGTCCGTGGCCGTGAGCAAATTCTGAAAGTTCACATGCGCCGTATCCCTCTGGATACTGATATCGATGCATCTATCATTGCCCGTGGTACACCTGGCTTCTCCGGTGCGGATTTAGCGAACTTGGTGAATGAAGCGGCTCTGTTTGCTGCACGTGGCAACAAGCGCGTTGTTTCTATGGTTGAGTTCGAAAAAGCCAAAGATAAGATCATGATGGGTGCGGAACGCCGCTCAATGGTGATGACGGAGGAACAAAAAGAATCCACCGCATATCATGAAGCCGGGCACGCTATCATTGGTCGTTTGGTTCCGGAACACGATCCGGTTCACAAGGTTACTATCATTCCTCGTGGCCGTGCATTGGGTGTTACGTTCTTCTTGCCGGAAGGTGACCAAATCAGTGCAAGCCGCCAGAAACTGGAAAGCCAGATTTCAACTTTATACGGCGGTCGTTTGGCGGAAGAAATTATCTATGGTGTAGATAATGTTTCTACAGGCGCATCTAACGACATTAAAGTTGCAACATCCATTGCACGTAACATGGTAACGCAGTGGGGCTTCTCAGAAAAACTGGGGCCATTGCTGTACGCAGAAGAAGAGGGTGAAGTTTTCCTCGGTCGTTCAGTGGCTAAAGCGAAGCATATGTCTGAAGATACAGCGCGTTTAATTGATCAGGAAGTGAAAGCACTCATTGATCGCAATTATATTCGTGCTCGCCAGATCCTGACGGATAACATGGATATTCTTCACGCAATGAAAGACGCGTTGATGAAGTATGAAACTATCGATGCTCCTCAGATTGATGACCTGATGAATCGCGTAACTGTGCGTCCACCAGCAGGTTGGGAAGGCGATAGTAACGGTAGCAATAGCAATAACCGTCAAACTCCATCATCACCGAAACAGACGGTGAAACCTGCGGATGATAATCCAACTGCATAATGTAGTTAATCAGGCTATTCAAACTCAGAGCCGTTATTAATGGCGGCTCGTAGTCTCTTGATAGACTGTACTCTAAAACCCCAGGTTCGCCTGGGGTTTTGACATTAAGGCTCCCTAAACGATGAAACTGACAGCCAGAGGCAGTGTCCTCGATCTTTCCTTCCCACAAGTGATGGGAATTTTGAACGTTACCCCCGATTCTTTCTCTGATGGTGGAACTCATAACACCTTTGATACAGCGTTAAGACACGCCGCTAAAATGGTCGAGGAAGGGGCAACGATTATTGATGTGGGTGGCGAATCAACACGTCCAGGTGCAGATGATGTAAGTGAGCAGGAAGAACTGGATCGCGTTGTCCCCGTGATTGAGGCGCTGTCACAGCGTTTTGATGCCTGGATTTCAGTGGATACATCCAAGGCTGCAGTGATGCGGGAATCAGCCAATGCCGGAGCACATATTATTAATGACATCCGTGCATTACAGGAGCCGGGGGCTCTCAATGCAGCGGCACAAACCGGCTTGCCGATTTGTTTAATGCACATGCAGGGGCAACCTCGTACAATGCAGGCCGCGCCTGACTATGATGATGTTCTGACTGAGGTTAAGACATTCCTGATACAGCAAATAGAGCTTTGTGTTGCAGCGGGTATCACAAAAAATAACTTGATCCTTGATCCTGGCTTCGGTTTTGGTAAGAACTTATCGCATAATTATCAGCTATTGGCTCAACTGAAGGAATTCCATGATTTTGGATTGCCTGTATTGGCGGGAATGTCACGAAAATCTATGATCGGTCAGTTGCTTAACGTTCCACCAAAAGAGCGTGTAGCCGGAAGTGTTGCCTGCGCTGTGATTGCAGCCATGCAAGGCGCTCAGATTATCCGCGTGCATGATGTAAAAGAAACCGTTCAGGCTATGAAAATTGTTCAGGCAACGTTGTCTTCCCAAAATACGATGCCAGAAAAAAGTATGCCGTAAGCAAAGAATTAAGTTCAGCAAAGGAAAAAGAAATTTATGAGTAACCGCAAATATTTTGGTACCGATGGTATTCGTGGCAAGGTCGGTAATACGCCAATTACCCCAGACTTCGTATTGAAACTGGGCTGGGCTGCGGGAAAAGTCCTGGCACGCCATGGTTCTCGCAAAATTATCATTGGTAAAGATACTCGAATTTCAGGTTATATGCTGGAATCTGCATTGGAAGCCGGACTGGCTGCGGCAGGTTTATCTGCATCTTTCACAGGCCCGATGCCGACACCTGCTGTGGCATATCTGACACGTACCTTCCGCGCAGAAGCTGGAATTGTTATCTCCGCTTCCCATAATCCCTACTATGACAATGGTATTAAATTTTTCTCCATTGATGGGACAAAACTGCCTGATGATGTTGAAGAAGCAATTGAAGCAGAAATGGAAAAGCCGTTGACCTGTGTTGAATCGGCTGAATTGGGCCGTGCCAACCGTATTGTGGATGCAGCAGGCCGCTACATTGAATTTTGTAAAGGTACATTCCCCAGTGAACAGAACCTAAATGGGCTAAAAATCGTACTGGATTGTGCCAATGGGGCGACTTACCATATCGCCCCCAATGTTCTCAGAGAATTGGGGGCAGATGTTATTACCATCGGCTGTGAGCCAAATGGCATTAACATCAATGAAGAGTGTGGTGCAACAGATGTACGTCTATTGCAAAAGCGCGTGCTGGAAGAGCAGGCAGATGTAGGCCTGGCATTTGATGGCGATGGTGACCGCATCATTATGGTTGACCATCTGGGCCACAAAGTCGATGGTGACCAAATTCTCTACATCATTGCACGTGAAGCATTGAGACAAGGGCAATTGCGTGGCGGGGCTGTCGGCACATTGATGAGCAATATGGGGCTGGAATTAGCGTTGAAACAGCTCGGCATTCCATTTGAACGAGCTAAAGTGGGCGATCGCTACGTACTGGAAAAATTGCAGGAAAAAGGCTGGCGCTTGGGAGCTGAAAACTCAGGCCACGTAATTTTATTGGATAAAACGACAACGGGCGATGGCATTGTCGCTGGGTTGCAAGTGTTGAGTGCAATGGTACGCAATGATATGAGCTTGCATGACCTGTGCAGCGGAATGAAATTGTTGCCACAAATCTTGGTTAACGTTCGCTTTGCGGGTAACACCGATCCTTTGCAATCAGAATCAGTGCTTGAAGCCGTCAAATCTGTTGAAACTGAATTGGATGGGCGTGGCCGCGTTTTACTGCGTAAATCGGGAACAGAGCCATTGATTCGTGTCATGGTTGAAGGCGAAGATGAAGAATTAGTCACTGCATTGGCGCACCGCATCGCTGATGCCGTGAAAAAAATGGGTTAATTTGTTGATTTTTTCCGCGATCAGCAGCAGTATTTAAAATTAACCTTGCTTGTCTGAAATGCTTTGGTTAGTATTCACACCCGCTCAATCAGTTAATTTTTCTAATTTTGAGCGGGTGATGCAGTTAACGTCGCTACGAATTTGTGGAAATCCCCACGAGGAAACGGGTACAACATATGTATGAAGCTCTTTTAGGTATATTCTTGCTAGTTGGTATCGGGCTAATTGCTCTGGTTCTGCTACAGCAGGGTAAAGGTGCTGATATGGGTGCTTCTTTCGGTGCGGGTGGATCTAACACACTGTTTGGTTCATCGGGCTCTGGTAACTTTATGACCCGTATGACAGCCATTCTCGCAACGCTCTTCATTGTTATCAGTTTGATTCTTGGTAACATGACCAGCAATAAGACGGGATCGAGCAGTAAATGGGATAATCTGTCTGAGCCAGTGAAAGTTGAAACACAATCAGAAGTTCCGGCAGTGCAAGAAAAACCAAATAGTGATATCCCACAGTAATATTCAGTAAAAAAGTTTAAGTAGGATTGTTGGTTTAGAGAGTTAGTTTTTATAGTTAACCATTAAAGTAACAGTCCTGTAAAATCAGTGCCGAGGTGGTGAAATTGGTATACACGCTACCTTGAGGTGGTAGTGCCTAAACAACGGGCGTACGGGTTCAAGTCCCGTCCTCGGCACCATAAATCTAGAAACTTGCGTTTTTAGTATTATCAGCGTAAGATTTGCCACGTTTTCGAACGCGGGGTGGAGCAGCCTGGTAGCTCGTCGGGCTCATAACCCGAAGGTCGTCGGTTCAAATCCGGCCCCCGCAACCACTTCTTAACAACATGTACCTTTTCCAGAGTAGTCATTCAGCAACCTTAAGACATCGATCCTAATTTGCAAAGTTGCTTTGAAAGGTATAGAAAGAAGCTGGTTGAGACCACTGGCAGTAAATAGGGTCCAGTTGCATAAAGCCCCGAGTATCGGGGTTTTTTGTTATTTGACAGCAGAACTACTGGGCTAATATAGCCCTTTTTTTATGTCTTGGGGGTGGGCTTGTCCACATTAGAGCAAAAATTAACAGAGATGATTTCAGCACCAGTTGAAGCTTTGGGCTTTGAATTAGTGGGCCTGGAGTTTATTCGCGCACGAGTATCAACTTTGCGGGTCTATATCGATAGTGAAGAAGGTATCACTGTTGATAATTGTGCTGATGTTAGCCACCAGGTCAGTGCAGTGCTTGATGTTGAAGATCCGATTTCGGTGCTTTATAACCTGGAAATATCTTCGCCGGGGCTTGAGCGTCCGCTATTTAAGGCTGAACATTATCAGCGTTTCTTAGGGGAAGAAGTCAGTTTGGTTTTACGCATGGCAATGCAGAACCGCCGCAAATGGCAAGGTATCATCAAGGCTGTTGATGGTGAAATGATTACGGTTACGGTGGATGGAAAAGACGAAGTGTTCGCACTGAGCAACATCCAGAAAGCGAACCTGGTACCCCACTTTTAAAGTTCGGATGAGGCAACTAGGATGAATAAAGAAATTCTGGCTGTTGTGGAAGCGGTTTCTAATGAAAAATCTCTCCCTCGCGAAAAAATCTTCGAAGCATTAGAGATTGCACTGGCGACAGCCACCAAGAAAAAGTATGAACAGGAAATCGACGTCCGCGTTTGTATTGATCGTAAATCTGGTGATTTCGATACGTTCCGTCGTTGGTTAGTGGTTGAAGAAGTCACCCTGCCAACTCGTGAAATCACGCTGGATGCAGCAAAATATGAAGACCCAGAAATTGATCTGGGTGGTTATATTGAAGACCAAATTGAATCAGTGACTTTTGACCGCATTACAACCCAGACAGCTAAACAGGTTATCGTACAGAAAGTACGTGAAGCTGAACGTGCGATGGTCGTTGAGCAATTTCGTGAGCAGCAAGGTGAAATTGTGACTGCTCAGGTCAAAAAAGTGAACCGTGAAAATATTACTCTGGATTTGGGTAATAACGCAGAAGCGGTTATTTTGCGTGAAGATATGTTGCCACGGGAAAACTTCCGTCCGGGCGACCGTGTGCGTGGCGTACTGTATGATGTTCGCCCTGAAGCACGTGGTGCACAGCTTTTCATCACCCGCTCTCGTCCTGAGATGCTGGTTGAGCTGTTCCGTATCGAAGTGCCTGAAATCGGCGAAGAGATTATTGAGATCAAAGCGGCCGCCCGTGATCCAGGTTCCCGTGCTAAAATCGCAGTAAAAACCAATGACAAGCGTATCGATCCGGTTGGTGCGTGTGTTGGTATGCGTGGTGCAAGGGTACAAGCTGTTTCCAGCGAACTGGGCGGTGAGAGAATTGACATTGTGCTGTGGGATGATAACCCTGCGCAGTTTGTCATTAATGCAATGGCTCCGGCGGATGTCGCATCTATCGTGGTAGATGAAGATAACTGCACAATGGATGTAGCTGTTGAAAACAGCAATCTTGCTCAGGCGATTGGCCGTAATGGTCAAAACGTTCGTCTGGCGGCACAACTATTGAAAAAGCATCGTGGTGATGATTCATGGGAACTGAATGTCATGACTGCGGAAGAGCTGCAAGCGAAACATCAAGCAGAAGCACACGCTTCTATTGATACCTTTACTAAGCATCTCGACATTGATGAAGATTTCGCCACCGTATTGGTCGAGGAAGGCTTCTCTACACTGGAAGAATTGGCTTACGTGCCAATCAATGAACTTCTGGCAGTAGAAGGTCTTGATGAGGAAACCGTTGAAGTTCTTCGTGAACGAGCAAAAGCGGCCTTGACTACGCTGGAACTGGCTCAAAAAGAGAGCCTTGGTGACCAGCAACCTGCCGAAGATTTATTGAATCTGCCTGGCATGGAACGTACTTTGGCGTTTAACCTGGCTGCCCGTGGCATCTGTACTCTGGAAGATCTTGCCGAGCAGGGTATCGACGACTTATCTGACATCGAAGGACTGAATGATGAGAAAGCAGGAGAACTCATTATGGCGGCCCGTAATATCTGTTGGTTTGGCGATGATGCATAAATAAACTGTAGCAGGAAGGAACAGAATGACAGAGGTAACCGTAAAATTACTGGCAGAAGAGATCCAGACATCGGTAGAGCGTCTAATCCAGCAATTTTCTGATGCTGGCATTCAGAAAACCGCAACTGACTCTGTTTCCCAGAAAGAAAAAGAATCTTTGCTGGCTCACTTGAACCGCGAACAAGGTGGTTCTGGCGGCCAGCCAGGTAAATTGACACTACAGCGTAAAACGCGTAGTACATTGAACGTCCCTGGCACCGGTGGCAAAAGTAAATCGGTAGCGATTGAAGTCCGCAAAAAGCGCACATATGTAAACCGCGATGTGATTGAAGAATCTAAAGCGGAAGAGCAGGCGAAGCGTGAAGCGGAGGAGCAAGCTCGGCGCGAGGCAGAAGAGAAGGCGCGGCTTGAAGCTGAAGCGAAAAAACTCGCGGAAGAGCAAGCTAAACGTGAAGCTGAAGAAAAAGCGAAGCGTGAAGCTGAAGTGAGCGCTCAACGTGAAGCAGAAGAAAAAGCCAAGCGCGTAGAGGCTGAATTGTCTCACCGCAAGGCGGCGGAAAAAGAAAAAGTGACTAAGCAACATACCGAAAACAAATCAAAATCAGTTCAGAATGATTCTGCCGCGCTAAATGAAAAAGCGCGCCGTGAAGCTGAAGCAGCAGATTTAAAACGCAAAGCTGAAGAAGAAATGCGCCGTAAGGTTGAAGCTGAAGCAAAACGTGTTGCAGAAGAGGCTCGTCGGATGGCAGAAGAAAATAAAGACAAATGGTCTAATGATTCTGATGCTAATACTACTGAAAACAGTGATTACCACGTAACTACTTCCCGTTACGCTCGTGATGCGGAAGACGAAAACGACGCCAAGGTTGAAGGCGATCGCCGTTCCCGCTCCCGCGGAGGCAAAGCTACCCGCCAGAAGAAGAATAACAAACATTCTGAATCTAAAGCTGATCGCGAAGAAGCACGCGCTGTAGGCCGTACTAAGGGTAAGCAGCGTAAACCTAGTACGTTGCAGCAAAGCTTTACCAAACCTGTCGTGGCGGTTAACCGTGATGTCGTGATTGGTGAGACAATTACTGTTGCTGAACTGGCTAACAAAATGGCTGTCAAAGGCTCCCAAGTCATCAAAACCATGATGAAAATGGGCGCAATGGTAACGATCAACCAAGTTATCGATCAAGAAACTGCGCAAGTTGTTGCCGAAGAAATGGGGCACAAAGTTATCCTGCGTCGTGAAAACGAGCTGGAAGAAGCGCTGATGAGCGATCGTGATACGGGTGAAACCCAAGCAGAATCCCGTGCGCCAGTAGTGACCATCATGGGTCACGTTGACCACGGTAAAACCTCTCTGCTGGACTACATCCGTTCCACCAAAGTGGCTTCTGGAGAAGCAGGCGGGATTACCCAGCACATTGGTGCATATCACGTAAAAACTGAAAAAGGTATGATCACCTTCCTGGATACTCCGGGCCATGCTGCGTTTACTTCAATGCGTGCTCGTGGTGCACAAGCAACGGATATCGTGGTTCTGGTTGTGGCTGCGGATGACGGCGTAATGCCTCAGACGATAGAAGCTATCCAGCATGCGAAAGCTGCGAATGTTCCTGTGGTTGTTGCAGTGAACAAAATTGATAAGCCAGAAGCCGATCCAGATCGCGTTAAGAACGAACTTTCTCAGTATGGCGTCATTTCTGAAGAATGGGGTGGCGAAACTCAGTTCATCAACGTTTCTGCTAAAGCAGGTATTGGTATTGATGAATTGCTGGAAGCGATTCTGCTTCAGGCTGAAGTTCTTGAACTGCAAGCAGTGCGTACCGGCATGGCGAACGGCGTGGTCATTGAATCCTTCTTGGATAAAGGCCGTGGCCCAGTTGCAACCATTCTGGTTCAGTCAGGTACTCTGAACAAAGGTGACATCGTTCTGTGTGGCTTCGAATATGGCCGTATCCGTGCGATGCGCAATGAGCTTGGCCGCGAAGTAACTTCGGCTGGCCCATCAATTCCTGTGGAAATCTTGGGTCTGTCCAATGTTCCATCAGCAGGTGATGAAGCGACTGTTGTTCGTGACGAGAAAAAAGCGCGTGAAGTTGCTCTGTATCGTCAGGGTAAATTCCGTGAAGTGAAACTGGCTCGTCAGCAGAAATCTAAACTGGAAAACATGTTTGCTAACATGGAAGAAGGTAAGGCATCTGAGCTGAACATCGTACTGAAAACCGACGTTCAGGGCACCTGTGAAGCAATTTGCGATTCACTGCTGAAACTGTCTACCGATGAAGTGAAAGTGAAAATTATCGGTTCTGGCGTGGGCGGTATCACTGAAACTGATGCAACTCTGGCAGCCGCATCTAACGCAATCATTCTGGGCTTCAACGTTCGTGCTGATGCTTCCGCACGCCGTGTCATCGAGAGTGAAAGTGTGGATCTGCGTTACTACTCCGTTATCTATAGCTTGATTGACGAAATCAAACAGGCAATGAGCGGTATGCTGGCACCTGAGTTCAAACAGCAGATTATGGGGCTGGCTGAAGTTCGTGACGTATTTAAGTCACCGAAATTTGGTGCAATCGCAGGCTGTATGGTGACTGAAGGTAACATCAAACGTAATAACCCAATCCGTGTATTGCGTGATAACGTGGTGATTTACGAAGGTGAATTGGAATCCCTGCGCCGCTTTAAGGATGACGTTAACGAAGTCCGTAATGGTATGGAATGTGGTATCGGTGTGAAGAACTACAATGATGTTCGCGTTGGCGATATGATTGAAGTCTTCGAAGTGATTGAAGTTAAACGCTCCATCGATTAATACCACCAAAATTTATACCCAATAGATTTTGAATTGCAGCGAGGCGGCAAGAGAATGAATCTCCAGGAACATAGATAGCTATGTGACTGGAGTGAAAGAGCGAAGCCAACAAAGCAGCAATTTGAAAGATGAAGGGGATACCAATAGATTCATTCCATTCTTGGGGGGCTTAATGCCCCCCAAAATGTCAGGAGATACAACAATGGCAAGAGAATATAGCCGTACTCAGCGCGTTGCACAGGAAATGCAAAAAGAGATTGCCATCATTTTACAGCGTGAAGTCAAAGATCCGCGTATCGGTATGGCGACTGTCTCTGGTGTTGAGGTTTCCCGTGACCTGGCCTACGCTAAGGTTTTCGTAACCTTTTTGAATGTACTGATAGACGGTCACGATGAATCCCAGGTCAATGAAGGCATCAAGGCGTTGAATGAAGCATCAGGTTTTATTCGTTCCCTGTTGGGGAAAGCGATGCGCCTGCGAATTGTGCCTGAACTGACGTTTTCTTATGACAGTTCCTTGGTGGAAGGGATGCGTATGTCGAACCTGGTTAGCAACGTTGTAAAAAATGATGAGCAACGTCGGGGTTCTACGGATCGCAATGAGGAAAAATAATGGGACGCCGTCGTAGAGGCCGTGCAATACACGGTGTACTGTTGCTGGACAAGCCACAGGATATTTCCTCCAATGATGCGTTACAGAAAGTAAGGCGGATTTTTAATGCCAACAAGGCAGGTCATACAGGCGCGCTAGATCCACTGGCGACAGGCATGCTTCCGATTTGCCTTGGTGAAGCCACCAAATTTTCCCAATTTTTGCTGGATTCTGACAAACGCTACCGGGTGATTGCTCGATTGGGGCAGCGTACAGATACTTCGGATTCACATGGCACTGTCATTAGTGAACGTGAAGTACACATTACCCAAGCACAGCTAGATGCCGCACTGGATACATTCCGTGGCGATACCATGCAGGTTCCCTCAATGTATTCGGCCCTGAAACATCAAGGGAAGCCGCTGTACGAATATGCCCGTCAAGGCATTGAAATTGAGCGGGAAGCTCGCCCGATTACTGTTTATGAATTACAGTTCATTCGCTGGGAAGGGAATGAGCTGGAATTGGAAATACACTGCTCCAAGGGAACATACATCCGTACCATCATTGATGATTTGGGTGAACTTTTGGGCTGTGGTGCGCATGTTATTTTTCTGCGCCGTTTGCAAGTGGCTAACTATCCCAACCAAAGGATGGTAACACTGGAACAGTTGCAAGAACTAAAACAGAAGGCTGAAGATCAGGAAATTGAAGCAGGGGAATTGCTCGATCCATTGTTGTTGCCAATGGATACTGCTGTCGCACATTTCCCGCAGATCCATCTGCCATCTATAGTTGCATCATATTTTAAGCAGGGGCAGCCAGTCAGAAGCGGGCATGATTTGCCTGCTGGCGAATGGGTACGCGTTACCGAAGGGGATGAAAATAAATTCATCGGTATCGCTGTAATTGACCAAGATGGAATGGTCGCGCCACGCCGTTTGGTTGTTGAAGCTGAAATTGAGTAATGTTCATTAATTAATATCAAATTAATTAATGACATAACAGATGAGGAATTTTCAGCGCGTAAATTGTATAGAAGTCGTGAATGGCGGCGATTGTGCTGTCTTGCGCTTCATCTATTTGCAGCGTAGAATACCGCGTCTACATGAGTTGCTGAATTAGAGATCGGCGCTCGTCATTTTAAAAAACTACATATTTGGAGTTATACTATGTCTCTAAGTACTACTGCAAAAGCGCAGATTGTTGTTGATTTTGGCCGTTGCGCGAACGACAGTGGTTCCAGCGAAGTTCAGGTAGCCCTGCTGACCGCTGACATCAACAAATTGCAAGGTCACTTTTCTGAGCACAAAAAAGATCACCACAGCCGTCGTGGTCTGCTGAAAAAAGTTGCACGTCGTCGTAAGCTGCTGAACTACCTGAAGCGTAAAGATTTGGCTCGCTATACAGCGCTGATTGAGCGTCTGGGTCTGCGTCGCTAATCGATGAGTTTCAGAGGAAAGGGGCCAAATAGGGCCCCTTTTCTTCTAGAAAACTGAACCTCTTCCGCTACAGTGACTCGCGCGGCTAATGAGAGTCCTTAATGGCTTGAGCACTGTCATTAGTCGTGAGGGTGTAGCAAGAAGATATAATCCATAGTTGCTGAGATTGAGAATCGGCAACACTAACAAAGGTAAATGATTTTGCTGAATCCGATTGTTCGTAAATTCCAGTATGGTCAGCACACTGTGACCATCGAAACCGGCATGATGGCTCGTCAAGCGACAGCAGCCGTTATGGTAAATATGGATGACACTGCGGTATTTGTTACCGTTGTCGGCCAGAAAAAAGTAAAACCTGGTCAGGATTTTTTCCCACTGACCGTTAACTACCAAGAGCGTACTTACGCTGCTGGTCGTATCCCAGGAAGTTTCTTCCGTCGTGAAGGCCGTCCAGGAGAAGGCGAAACTTTAGTTGCTCGTCTGATTGACCGCCCTTTGCGTCCTCTGTTCCCAGAAGGTTTCCTGAACGAAGTTCAGATCATCGCAACAGTGGTTTCTGTTAACCCGCAGGTTAACCCTGATATCGTTGCTATGATTGGTGCATCTGCTGCACTGGCACTGTCTGGCATTCCATTCAATGGCCCAATCGGTGCTGCCCGCGTTGGTTATGTCAACGACCAGTACGTACTGAACCCAACCAGCGATGAGCTTAAGCACAGCCGTCTGGACTTAGTGGTTGCAGGTACTGAAGGCGCGGTTCTGATGGTAGAATCCGAAGCAGAACTGCTGACTGAAGAGCAAATGCTGGGTGCGGTTGTATTTGGTCATGAGCAACAGCAGATTGTGATTAATAACATCAATTCTTTGGCTGCTGAAGCAGGAAAAGATAAGTGGGATTGGTCACCAGAGCCTGTTAACCAATCACTGCATGATCGTGTTGCAGAACTGGCAGAAAGCCGTCTGGGCGATGCTTACCGCATTACGGAAAAACAAGAGCGTTATGCTCAAGTTGATATCATCAAAGAAGAAGTTTCTGCAATTATCGTGGCAGAATCTGCGGAAAAAGGCGTTGAACTAGAAGAATCAGAAGTTCTTGATGTTCTGTCTGCCTTGGAAAAAAATGTTGTTCGTGGTCGTGTTCTGCGTGGTGAGCCACGTATTGACGGTCGTGAAAAAGACATGGTACGTGCTCTGGACGTTCGTACTGGCGTATTGCCGCGTACTCACGGTTCATCTTTGTTCACCCGCGGTGAAACACAGGCTTTGGTTGCTGCAACGCTGGGTACAGAGCGTGACGCACAAGTTATCGATGAACTGATGGGCGAACGTACAGATCGCTTCTTGTTCCACTATAACTTCCCTCCATATTCTGTTGGTGAAACCGGCATGGTTGGCTCACCAAAACGTCGTGAAATTGGTCACGGCCGTCTGGCGAAACGTGGTGTACTGGCAGTAATGCCAAGCGCTAACGAATTCCCATACACTGTTCGTGTCGTATCTGAAATCACTGAATCCAACGGCTCTTCTTCCATGGCTTCCGTTTGTGGCGCGTCATTGGCACTGATGGATGCTGGCGTACCAATTAAAGCCGCTGTGGCGGGTATCGCGATGGGTCTGGTTAAAGAAGGCGAAAACTTTGTTGTTCTGTCTGATATTCTGGGTGATGAAGATCATCTGGGCGACATGGACTTTAAAGTTGCAGGTAGCCGCGATGGTATCAGCGCATTGCAGATGGACATCAAAATTGAAGGCATTACCCGTGAAATCATGCAGGTTGCTCTGAATCAGGCTAAAGGTGCCCGTTTGCACATCCTGAGCGTGATGGAACAGGCTATCGAAAGCCCACGTAATGACATCTCTGAATTTGCTCCACGCATTCACACCATCAAGATCAATCCAGACAAGATCAAAGATGTGATCGGTAAAGGTGGTTCAGTAATCCGTGCATTGACCGAAGAAACTGGCACAACCATCGAAATTGAAGATGATGGTACGGTGAAGATTGCCGCAACTGATGGTGACAAAGCACGTCACGCTATCAGCCGCATTGAAGAAATTACGGCTGAAGTTGAAGTTGGCCGCATCTACTCCGGTAAAGTTGTCCGTATTGTTGACTTTGGTGCATTTGTTGGCATTGGCGGCGGAAAAGAAGGTCTGGTACATATTTCTCAGATCGCGGATAAGCGCGTAGAGAAAGTGACTGACTACCTGCAACTGGGCCAGGAAGTACCTGTCAAGGTATTGGAAATCGATCGTCAGGGTCGTATCCGTCTGAGCATGAAAGAAGCAGTTTCTGCTGCTGGTGAAGAACCAAAAGCACCAGAATCATCAGTAGAATAAATTTGACGTAAAGAGCGGCGTCCTGTAAAAAGGGCGCCGTTTGTTCCCAAAATATTTTCCGAATTGTAACCCATGATATGATTACTTGCGGAAAATAAAGGGAAAGTCAATTTTGGGCAGGATGCCTGAAATTTACAATGTGGGTGGAGTAGCAGGGCATTCTGATTAATGTCTGACTTCGGGAGTGGGAAATGAATTCTTTTCTGCGCTGGTGTTATGTTGCGGCTATTTTTCTCCTTGCGGGATGTGGCAGCACTGAGTGGCGTAAAAATGAAGTTATTGCTATTCCGTTACAGCCAACATTGCAACAAGAGGTTATCTTGGCTCGTATGGAACAAATACTTGCGAGTCGCTCACTTACGGAAGATGAGTATGCACAGCTTTTATATGAACGAGGTGTGCTGTATGATAGTCTCGGGCTGAGGGCATTGGCACAGAATGATTTTTCAGTGGCTTTGTCTATCCGTCCTGATATTCCAGAGATTTTTAATTATCTGGGAATTTATTTTACGCAGGCAGGCAATTTTGATTCTGCCTATGAAGCGTTTGATTCTGTTTTAGAGCTTGATCCAACTTACAACTACGCGCGAATGAATCGCGGCATTGCACTGTATTACGGTGGCCGCTATCGATTGGCGCAGGATGATCTGCAGGCGTTTTATCAAGACGATCCAAATGATCCCTTCCGTTCGTTGTGGTTGTACCTTGTGGAAGAAAAAATTGATCCTAAGGTTGCAATGACTAACTTGTCACATCGTATTGACAAAGCGAACCGGGGGCTATGGGGCTGGAATATCGTTGAATTCTATTTGGGCAAAATCAGTGAAAAAACATTGATGGAGCGTTTGAAACAGAGTTCAACAGATAACACTTCGCTCGCTGAGCATCTCAGTGAAACTGACTTCTATTTAGGTAAACATTACCTAAGTCTGGGGGATGAGGATAGCGCAGCTGCGTTATTCAAGCTGACGGTAGCTAACAACGTTCATAACTTTGTTGAGCACCGCTATGCATTGTTGGAATTGGCATTATTGGGCCAAAGACAAGATGACTTATCGGAATCGAACCAACAATAGCTGACGAACATTTTCACGACAATTTTAAAGTCCACACCTTGAAGGGTGAGGGCTTGTTTGTTCGTTTAATAACATAATTTGAGCCAGTTCACATTTTAAATGAAAATGACAGAAATTCTTTTCACTGTGTTATGTAGACTGGCCGCCACGATTAATGAGGCACCATTACATGACCACTGAGACTGAAATCTCTTTTGCTGATTTAGGATTATCGGCACCTATTCTTTCTGCACTGGGAGACATGGGCTACGAAAAGCCTTCTCCTATTCAACAACAGTGTATTCCTCACCTGCTGAATGGCCGTGACGTATTGGGCATGGCACAGACGGGTAGTGGTAAAACTGCAGCATTCAGCTTGCCTTTGCTGCATAACATAGATGCTGAACTTAAAGCTCCACAGATCCTTGTGTTGGCACCAACCCGTGAACTGGCGGTACAGGTTGCTGAAGCATGTTCAGATTTTTCCAAACACATGCGTAATGTGAATGTTGTCGCTCTTTATGGTGGACAGCGTTATGACGTTCAATTGCGCGCTCTGCGTCAGGGGCCACAAGTTGTGGTAGGAACGCCAGGTCGTTTGCTTGACCACCTGAAACGCGGAACATTGGATCTGTCCAACCTGAAAGGTTTGGTATTGGATGAAGCCGACGAAATGTTGCGCATGGGCTTTATCGAAGATGTTGAAAACATCATGAGCCAGATCCCTGCTGAACATCAGACAGCCTTGTTCTCAGCAACCATGCCAGAAGCGATTCGTCGTATTACCCGTCGTTTCATGAATGATCCACAAGAAGTTCGCATTCAGAGCAGCGTGACAAACCGTCCTGACATTAGCCAGAGCTACTGGTCTGTTTACGGCATGCGTAAAAACGAAGCGCTGGTACGCTTTCTTGAAGCAGAAGATTTTGATGCCGCGATCATTTTCGTACGTACCAAAAATGCAACGCTGGAAGTGGCAGAAACGCTGGAGCGTAACGGTTATAACTCTGCGGCACTGAATGGTGATATGAACCAGGCTTTGCGTGAGCAGACACTTGAGCGTTTGAAAGACGGCCGTTTGGATATTTTGATCGCGACAGACGTTGCTGCGCGTGGTCTGGATGTTGAACGTATTAGCCTGGTTGTCAACTATGACATTCCAATGGATGCAGAATCTTATGTACACCGTATTGGTCGTACAGGCCGTGCGGGTCGCGCGGGTCGTGCTCTGTTGTTCGTTGAAAACCGCGAGCGCCGTTTGCTGCGTAACATCGAACGCACAATGAAACTGACAATCCCAGAAGTTGAACTGCCGAATGCGGAATTGTTGGGTCAGCGTCGTCTGGAAAAATTTGCTGCCAGTGTCCAGCAACAACTGGAAAGCAGCGATTTGGATCAATACCGCGCACTGCTGTCTAAACTGGGCACGCATGAAGAGCTGGATATGGAAACACTGGCTGCCGCCCTGCTGAAAATGGCACAAGGTGAGCGTCCACTGATCCTGCCACCAGATCCAGTCCGTCGCCCTCGTCGTGAATTCAACGACCGTGATGATCGCCGCCGCAACGGTAACAGCTTCGGTGAGCGTGACAGAGGTGACAGAAATGACAGAGGCGACAGAGGTGACCGTCCTCGTCGTGAACGTCGTGATGTGGGTGACATGGAACTGTACCGCATTGAAGTGGGCCGTGATGATGGTGTTGAAGTGCGCCACATCGTGGGTGCTATTGCGAATGAAGGTGATATCAGCAGCCGCTATATCGGCAATATCAAACTGTTCGCGACTCACTCCACGATTGAGCTGCCAAAAGGAATGCCGGGCGAATTACTGTCTCACTTTACCCGTACCCGCATCCTGAACAAACCTCTGAACATGCAGTTGATGGGTGATGCACAACCATTCGAACGCCGTGAGCGTCGTGGTGGTGGCCGTAATGGAAACGGCAACGGTGGCAATGGCCAACGTCGTGACCGTGATAACGCTGGTAATGGCGGTCGTCGTTTTAACAACGAACGTCGTGGTGGCGGTGAGCGTGGTTCTTTCCGCGGTCGCAACGGCGATGATGCCAATGGCGGAGCAACACGTCGCCGTCAGCAACAGCCACAAGGCAGTGGTAACGTTTAATTCACCGTTGATTGTTGCTAGCGTTAGCAATAAATAATACGTTGTAAGATTAAATTGAAATAAGCCCTTTCTCTGGATAAGAGAAAGGGCTTTTATTTTCTTAAATGGAATAGTAAGGTTTTCACGTAGGAATACTTCCTCATATCCACCATTGTTCAAATCGCAACCTTTTCGGCTTCATCATTACATTACGCTTTTTTCTAAAACTGCCATTTTTTATAACTGAACCCCAGATACCGTTCTTATAAACATATCGTTATCTATGCTGGCGGGAAGTTCACCCTTACCGTCTTGTTGTAATTCAAAACCCAAGGGTTGTATTTAACTCAATTGATCTTGAAGGGAAATCAGAACTTCAAACCGTAACGTTAAATTTGAATTCATTCGGGGGTATTCTAATGTTTAAGAAATATTACCAGTCATTGTTGAATAAAGATTTGACAGACCAAAAGAAAAGCGACATTGCAGGTACAAAGTTCAGAGATCATTACCGCCATTCAATGGCGACAAAAACCAATGATAAAATGATAAACACGGGGCTGTTTTGGTGTGATAAACGGCATCTTGGCTTACCAGCATTATCAAAAACAAACCTTGATGCCTTAAAGGCAAAATTAAATCCGTTAACAATAGATGAGCGAAATTTCTATCGACGATTTTTAGCTGCTGATTTTTATGCTGTTCATGCGACAAATAGCCAAGAAGTCATGAACAGCCAAGCGGATTTGGTTTTATTTTCAAGAAAAAAACTGATCGAAAAAAACATTACATTTCCGGAAGAAAACACAAGCCGCCGCGATATAGATATGATTGCAAGTGATGATAATGTGTTTTTCTCATTGGAAATTGGCGTTAAACCCAGCAAAAATCCGAGGGATGGCAAAGGCAGCCGATTCGGAAATACGTTATATAAAATTCCTTTCACGCACTCTATTTTCGATTTTTCCTCCATGGCTCTTTTGGATCTACTCGAATTGAAGACCCCGACCTGTCAAATACGCGGATTAAGTCACGACGGAAAGAACACGCTGAGCAACCGTTCCTATCTTTACAAACGCCATTCACTCAGTTTTTATGGGCGAAAAGATATTTTAAACGCACTGGCTTTATCAATGATAGAAGTCGCTCGAGAATTAAACGCGAAAGATCAAAAAGTTATTCTAAGCGCGAGTTCTGATGACGAATTTAACGATATTCTTCGCGGGCTTTTTAGAGTTGAAATTAGAGTCCCAAATATGGCTGGAGTGAAATTTGGACAGTATTTTAGATTTCACTATGGGGTCAGTTGATAGAGGCTCTCATGGGATGGTAAAAACCAATGCAGCCAAACTGGCATCATTGTATGCAAACTGGCGTGCAATTACGCCAGTTTGTGGTTGTTAGTGACCTTTAGGTCTTTTGGGACTGGATTTCAATTTTTCTTTGATTTCGATATCCGAAAGTAAGCGCTCACCTTGATGAATCACCATTTTCGTTATATAGCTTCTGAAACCACCATGAGTGACTTCCAGTAAAACACGCTCTTCTACAGAACACAGACCGCCTTCACTTTGATCCAAAGGATGAATAACGACCCGGTGCCTCCTGTCTAGCCATCCCCTTAATCCTTCACGGAAACCATGTTGATTCACTAATGTAGACAACTGATACTCTGCATCATAAAAGTCACCAACCAACAAACGTGAGGTACTGAAGTTACCTTTAATCTCTAATTCTTTTTGAGTTTTAAGGTCTTTCAGGATCATGTGGTTTGTTTTGATTTTGAGATAAAAATCTGCCAAAAATACCTCCTCTGTTTAATTTAACCCCAATTCCTCTTTCAAGGGCCGTAAATAGCGACGGCTAACCGGAATACGCCCATCATTGCTCAGAACCAGCTCAGCTTGACCGTTTTCTCCGAAGACAATTTCCCGTAAATGGCTCATATTGACCAGATATTGACGGTGGCTGCGAGTTAATGGCGTCCTGCTCTCCAGCGTCCGTAACGTCAACTCGGTAAAACCCTCTTGCCCGTTAGCACTCATCACATACACACCGCTCAAGCGGGAAGTGACATACAGAACATCATCCAGCGGCACCAACCATATCCGGCTGTGTCCTGTGCAAGGAATATATTTCAGGTGTTCATCTTCGCGTTGCAATACCGCCAGATTTTGTTTTTGATAGCCAGAGCGCAGCCGCTGTAATGTTTTGTCCAAACGTTCTTTTTCCAGCGGCTTCAATAAATAATCGAACGCATGTTCCTCAAATGCCTGCACTGCATATTCATCAAATGCTGTCAGAAAAACAATATAAGGGCGATGTTCTGGATCGAGCATACCGACCATTTCCAACCCGGTAATGCGGGGCATTTGAATATCGAGGAAAACGACATCCGGTTTCAGGCGATGGATGGCTCCAATCGCTTCTACAGCGTTTGCACATTCACCAATGATCTGGATATCTGTTTCTTCTTCCAGTAGACAACGTAGATTCTCGCGAGCTAACGGCTCATCATCAACAATCAATACATTCATATTTACGCCGCCTTTTCAGCCTCTTTTTCTAGTGGTAAACGTAAAATGACACGGGTAAATTCTTCTGATTGGCAATTAACGCTGATGCCATACTGCTTACCATAACGAAGCTGCAAACGTTTATCTACCAGACTCATCCCAAGTCCATCTCCTGCTTGTCTGGGGCAATAAAGTCCCGCATTATCTTCTATTTCCACTATCAGTAAACTGTCTTCCTGATAGGCTCTTATGGTAATTCTTCCTATATCGAGCAACTGTGATGTACCGTGTTTAATGGCATTCTCGACCATTGGTTGTAGCGAGAACGCAGGCAATTTTGCCGTGAGCAGGGATTTTGGTATCTCTATGGTGATTTGTAGGTGCTCACGGAAACGTGCCTTCTCGATTTGTAAGTAAGCATTTACATGCTCTATTTCATTTTCCAGTGTGGCGATTTCTTCTGGCCGCTTCAAATTCTTCCGGAAAAATGTTGAAAGATACTGTACTAGCTGCCCTGCCTGCTGTTTATCCCGGCGAATTACTGCTTGTAATGTGTTTAGGGCATTAAATAAAAAGTGAGGATTTACTTGCGCGTGAAGCAGCTTCACTTCTGATTGCAGCAAAGATTGCTTATTGCGTTCATATTGTCCGGCAAGGATTTGCGCAGAGAGCAAACTGGCAATACCTTCACCCAGTGTGCGATTGATTGAACTGAATAAACGATTTTTAGCCTCGTAAAGTTTGATGCTGCCGATTACCTGCTGGTTTTCTCCCCGTAAAGGGATCACAAGGGCGGAGCCAAGTTTACAAGTGGGGTCAAGTGAGCAGCAGTAGGGCGTTTCATTACCATCAGCATACACGACTTCATTGTTTTCAATGGCCCGGCGGGATTGCTCAGAAGCAATGGGCGTTCCGGGCAGATGATGGTCAGAGCCAATGCCGATAAACGCCAGTAATTTTTCCCTGTCTGTGATAGCGACAGCGCCGATTTCCAGCTCCTGATAAATGACTTTTGCTACACGCATGCTGTTATCTTCATTGAATCCTTTACGCAATATCCCTTCTGTGCAAACAGCAATTTTCAGCGCCTGGGCAGAAAAAGCGCTGGTGTATTTTTCGAAAATAGCGCGCCTATCCAACAGAATGCGAATAAACATGGCTGAACCAATACTATTGGCGATAATCATGGGGGCTGCGATATTTTTCACCAAACCCAGCGCTTCATCGAAAGGTGTTGCCAACAGCAAAATAATGCCCATTTGGGCGCATTCAGCGAAGAAAGTCACAATGGCGGCCGTCCACGGGTTCAATAATTTATTAATCTGTCCCCGTTTCATCAGGTAATTATGTACCAGCCCACCCAATACACCTTCTACAATCGTGGATACCATACAACTGAATGCAGTCATCCCTCCGAGAGAATAACGGTGCAACCCTCCGGTAAATCCTACCATTGCGCCTACCGTTGGCCCGCCGAGAAAGCCACCCAGTACTGCACCGATAGCACGGGTATTCGCGATTGAATCATTAACATTCAGCCCGAAATAAGTGCCCATAATGCAAAAAATAGAAAAAATAACGTAACACATCAACTTGTGTGGCAAGCGAACGGTAACTTGCAGCAAGGGGATGAAGAGTGGTGTTTTACTCAGCAGCCAAGCGATCACCAGATAGACGCACATCTGCTGAAGCAATAACAACACAAGATTAAATTCATACATATCTTTATGAGTGATTAATAAATTGAAGCAGTCATTATCAAAGGTGGAATTTAACCTCGTCAATAGGGCATTGTCGGACATTGTGTGTAAGTAGTTGCTAACAAACCATAGTTGGCAAGTTGTTGATAATGAACGGTTGAAAATAGTGAGCAACTGGTTGGCGATAAATCGAGTGATATCGTGTGAGGTGGGATTATCCGCCCGGATTGGGGCGGATATTTTCGTCAGTTGTTTTTCGCCGTTCGCAAATAAGCAGATTATTGCTTACAGGAAACATAATCAGTGACATCTTCATCAATGACGTGCTCATATCCATCGCTGATGTTCACTGCATAATGAGCATCCTTCCCTTCATCGCTAACTCCCGGCGTTGAAGTCCGGTAAGAGCGGTCTTGTGGCCAACCGAATTGCTCATGAATTCTGTTTTCAGGATAGGCTTGGTACAGATTCTGAAAATCATTTTTTGTCGGTACAGTATTGTTCGTCAGCTTACAGAACCAATTGGCACCTGTATTCATGCGGCGTGGCCATATTTCACCGTATTCAGTAAAAATGGTTTCATGCCTGTGTTCCTTATCTCTGACCAGTTCTGCTTCCAGTGGTGGACGTTTAAAAGTAATACCATTAACGGTGATGGTGTCAGCCATATGTCCCCAATAATTCGCTACCGACACATCGGGGCTGGTGGCTACCGTGAAAGTCACATCTCTTGATTCGGAAGAAACGGTGCCGTCTGCTGCAATAGACAGTGTCGTTTTTACCCCAAGTCCGAGAGGATCAACCACGTGAACAGAAAGTACACCTTGATCACCCGTATAATCTTGGGTTTCTCCGATATCTCCATTGAGATATAGGGTAATTTTTTCGTTATGCTCCTGACGGTTCAATGCCTTGATGGCTTTGATTCTGGTTGCCACATTCTTAACGGGCTGCCCATGATTGAATGTCTGGATTTTCAGGGTAATTGGGTCGTCTCTTTTGACCTTGTCGGCGCTCAGTGAGATCGTCATTTTATCGGCAAGCCCTCTGACAGTACCGTTTCTTCCGCCATCATGAGTATGATTGCCTTGTTCGGCACTCATGCTGGTATCAATGGCTTTTGTATTACCGATAATTCCAAGTGCATTCTGAGCCTGAACTACAATCTCTTTCACTGTTCCTGCGTCATCCTGAGTCAAGATAAGGTCAGGAATTTTACCCGATTCAGTGATTGTATGGCCTTGGGTTATGTCGGTAGTTCCCTTATTACCCCATATATAACGGGACTTATCTGTTGTATCGCCATGATTGGGGCTAAAGGTATAAGTGGCACTCAGTTTCTGTCCCATCTCTAACTTACCAACGAGGGTCAGATTTTTGACAATCGGGGCGTCAGGATGCACGAACAAGATTTCAGCGGGCTTGATGGTAATCCCGTCCACTTGTGGCGTAATTTTCAGTACCCCGGTTTTTTCACCCGCGACTAATCGGGATTCATAGACACCCAGTTGAGTTTCTTTCATGTTTTCAATCGTCGGTGCGCTGCCTTCTCCACTTAAATCGTTAGTGAGCAATTTAATATTCGAGGCAATACCGCTGATCGGTTTATTATCCTTATTTCTCAAAGTAAGGGTAAGACGGGTGGTGGAATGACCATCTGCGGCCATCTCCTGATCTTTCGCGATGAAAGTCGATTGATTGACATTGATTTCTGCGGGAAGCACCTGAACTTCCATTTCCATTTGCTTGGAAGCATTACCGCGCTCATCATAGGCCACGGCACCTACGGTATAACTATTATTGCCCTGATAGTGGTATCTCGGCAGAGTCAGCAAATAGTGCGTGCCGCCTTGATGTACTATGTCACCACCGTTGGCAACCAGACTGGCTTTATTCCATTGGATATTTTTAAATCCATACTTGCTGTTTACCCTGACATTCAGAGGCTTAGTCTCGCTGTCATGGCCGATGATCAGGTTTTCCATGATTAAAGAGATCACTTCACGCTTGCGGTACTCCAGCACAATCTGGTTATTGCGATCAACCAGATCATAGCGGCTGCCTTGCAGAGTGCGTTTAGACATTACGGCATTCGGATCAACCTGTTTTGACCACGGTGTACCGATTTCATAATTCAATTCCATATTGAACCGGGTTTCTCCGCTACCGGACATATCCTGTCTACGGTCAACACCGAAGGTCAGTAATGGGATAGGGGTATAATTGATTCCGGCGGTAAATGCAGAGGCGTTTTTGCTGCGGTGATCTTTGTTGATTAACCCGACTTCATCCCCAAAGTATTGTTCATACACGAGCTTTCCACCAAGTTGTGGGTATGCGGGTAAGTAACCTTGTGCCCTCAAATCGAATCCGTTGGCTGGGCGCTCATCATAATCAGTCAGCAGGCGGGATTCTTTCCAATTGCTCAGGCGAAAGTAGCCGTTTGTACTCAGTTTCAGATAATTGCGGGCGTATTCTGCACCCAGGCCAAACCGGCTGTTATCACCGGTAATATCATGATCGATAAAAGCGTTATACCCCAACATCCAATCGTGGAAAAAATGGCGTTGCCCGACGCCAATATTAACGGTGCTGCGTTTATCGATACGGCGTAATCCTAATTGGGTAAAAGTGATTTGGTTGGAAGTATCATACAGGGGCAGCAACATATCAAATTGGCTGCCATTCAGGTGGCCGTGGCTATCGATATTGGCCTGTATATGTGTAGTACCATAGCGCCCCAACCAATCTTGAATTTGCTGGTTCACTTCTCCTACTGCCAGATTGCTTAACTCCCCGACAGCATTTTTCTCACTATTTTCACTGGCCAGCACACTGCCGACACGAGAAACAACCTCGGCCAAGCGGCGGGAATTTTCATCCGTTGTGGTGGTTTGTTCTAATGCGGAATAGTTAAAGGGCAGGAATTTATTCTGTCGAGGTTCTGGCACATCAATTTCGCTGCCAGCCGCAAGTTTTATAAAAGGCTTATTAAAGACACGTTGTTGATTGATTTTTTCCAGATCATTTACTGTCAGCCCGTAACGTGCAGCGACGATACCAACAGTTTCCCCAGATTTAAGAAAATAAGGCTCGGTGGGTATTTCCCATTTTCCATTTTTATTCTGAAAAATTGCGTGTGTTTTAGCCGTTGCGATAGAGGGAGTGAGTGCACCAACTACTGGAAACACAAGCTGGGTGAAAATGTTTACCCAAGCTACACGTTTCAGCAGGATTTGCTGGTTTTGCAACCACTTCTTATCGAATTTTTTGTTCATAATTGTAAACCTGTAACAATCAAAAAACATCAAACGATAACCAGCATTAAACCTATCCATTTCAGGATATTACCTGTTATTTATAGCTGGTCATGAGTCATGTAATCAGGAGGAACGACATCAGGTAATGACGAAATTAAAAATGACAACACGTCATTGCCCGATCAAAGATATCTCAAAGCAGTTAAAAAATTTTGTTGCATGGCAATGCCCAGATTATTGATCTGAAATTTGCTCTTTGAGAGGTTTTTTATTCCAGCATAAAATCATTTAACGATCAATATAACTTTTGTGATAAATCATTTTGAACAAATAAAAGAATAGAGGAAAAAATAGATTTGATGGAATAAGATATTATATTAGAAAATAAAATATGTTTTATTTCATTAGTTAAGTAAAAACAAATAGTTATCGTTTTCCTTTATATTATCTATATATTATCAAACCTATCGGAATAAAATTGCATAAAATATAAAAAAATATGATGTATTTACGCATTTTATCGGGTTCTATTATTTCTCTCCTTTGTGTGTATTTTCCCTTTTCTTATTCCTGTCATCATTGGTGATGTAATGTACAGTACTTAATCACGTAACACTATTGCGATATTAATTTTTATCATAAATGGCTATTTATAATTGATGAATTATTTTTCATAGATCAAAAAGTAGTCTATTAATGGTGTTAAGAATTTATTATGTAAGGTTGTCACCGCTGTTCATCATGCTTTACAACCAGTTAATATGTTTTTTGTGATTTAGATGTGGTTTATATTCTGCAAATTTGTATATAGGTCATATAATTAATAAGGCATAACATTTTATGTGATAGGCTAAAAAATAATCGCCGCTTAATTATTAACAGATATTTTTCTGTCAGGGGAAATCTTATTTGCTGCAAAAGTAATAGAGCTATCGATATTCTTACCATGTTGATGTTTTGTTCAAATTCAAAGTATGAAATTGGAGTAGTGCTGGGTTCGTTTTATTGGAGATTGTCATGAGAAAATACATCACACAAGACGAATGGACGCGTGTTTTTGCTGTATTAACATTAAATAATTCTGTAAATAAAGAACGCGATCAGTGTTTGTTGTACTTAACCTATATTCATGGCCTGCGTGTGAGCGAGTTGACTGCATTAAAAGTCTCCGATATCGATATCACAGGAAGAACCATTTATATAAAGCGATTAAAAAACGGTTTTTCGACGACACATCCCATCTCAACAATGGAAAAAGCGCTTATCATAAAGTGGTTGCAGGTCAGAAACTGCAACTCAGTATACTTGTCTTCTCCGTGGTTATTTCCTTCGCGCAAAGGAGGAAGATTATCCCGCCAGTGGGTGCATGTATTAATGGGAAGATATGGCGAAAAAGCGGGGCTATCCATCAAGTTGCATCCTCATAAATTGCGGCATTCCTGTGGGTTTGAATTGGCTAACCAAGGGTTGGATACGCGTCTGATTCAGGATTATCTGGGGCACCGGAATATTCGTCACACTATGCATTATACCGCGAGTAACCCAGAACGTTTCCAGAAGGCCTGGCAACGTAAGCAGAAGCTAAAAATAGAAGGCAATGCATACTTTATCTCTTAATGGCTGGCTGATATGAAAGAGGGTTATTGCAGCCCGACGCCATTCGAAACCATAGGGTATACACTTTTCTTTGCAATGATCCCAAATGCTATCTGTAAATTACACATAGCTTTTGAATAACTCGTTTGTGAATAACAGGGTTTGTAAGTCTATTTTCGAATAGCGTGATTTTTGAATAACGCCGTGCCTGGATAGAATAAATATTCGGTCAATTAATATGAATTAAACCGGAGAGATCACTGTATCTATCCGGTTTTTTTATTTTCTCCATAAAGGTATCGTAATATTACAGGGGGGGATAATATAACTTTAATATAAAGTGTTTTTATTTCTCATTGTAATTATTGTATTTTTATTATTATAGTGTGTTATTTTTTATCATTCTATAATGAAAAGTAAAATAATATATAAATATTCCTTTTATTCTTTCATGAAAATACAATGGGATTTTAATAATTAAAAATCTGGTTAGAATTGATTGATAGAGGAATTGCCCTGATGTTTTAATGAAATTAATGTATAGAATGTCGTCATAAATTATTATGAAATTAAAATGTGAAATTTTTCTTCATAATAATTTGCATTTCTCACTTTGAAGCTGCCTTTTCACCTCTTACAAAAATCTATTTCTTGTAAAGAATGACATTAGCGTTAATATGTATTAACTGGTAACAATTAGATGACATATGGTTAGTCATGGTTATCATGGTAACCAAATGTTTTAATTCAGCAATTAATTCGACTTTCTGCCTATTCCTCATCCCGATATCAAAATTAGAGAAAAATCATTTAATTGATTTTTTGTTGTTTACTATTCGAAATTTACGTGATGATATATTATCCATTGCAGTTTTTCAAAATATAATGCTGTTATTTAAGATTATCAGTGCAGTATTTAAGATTAATTATCTTATATATTCTTTAAGGTGATATTTATAGCTAATGTTCGGGTGATTTGGCGGATAAATGCTAAAATTGAGGTGCGGTTAAGAATTGCACGTTTTAGTATTGTATTCGTGCATTTCAATGGGAAACTTTATTTTTTCAGTGATCAGGCGCACGGATTTCTAAAAAGAATCTTGCCTAATGGTGTCACACTACGCCGCTAATTTTTACAACCGCAACCCGTCAACTTTATAAAGAACCTTGACCTGACAGTATTCTTGGGGCCTACAGAACATAATGAAGAAAAGAACACTTTTCACAATATTGCTAATCATCTTCCTGATCGCGATGGCGGTACTTTTTCACTCAAAAAACCAAGAGTTGTTATTGCAGGGAGAAGTGGATGCGCCGGAAGTCATCGTTTCTTCCAAAGCCTCTGGTCGGGTTATTCAGCTCCATGTCAATCGGGGTGACGATATAAAAGCCGGGCAACTGATGGTGAGTCTTGAGGACCCTGAACTGGTTACTAAAGTCGCCGCAGCACAGGCGGCCCGTGATCAGGTAAAGGCAAAACTTGAGTTGTCTTTGCATGGCACACGTGAAGAAAGTATCCGTAACTTGGAATCAATCCTTGCACAAACTCAATCGGAATACAAAAACGCACAGCGTGAATATGAGCGCCTCAGCAATGTCTCGTCGAAAGGTTATGTTTCGGTCAGCCAATTGGACACTGCACGCAGTACGCGGGATATTGCCTATCAGAAAATGCAAGGGGCGAAAGCAGAACTGGACGCCGGAAAAAAAGGGGATCGCATTGAATTGCGGCAACAGTATCAGGCTGCTTTGAATGAGGCCAATGAGAATCTGCGAGGGCTTAAAATCCAGCACGATGAATTACAAGTCAAGGCACCGGTTGATGGTGAAGTCGGGCCATTGCCTGCTGAGATTGGCCAGCTCTTTAATGCCAAGAGCCCTCTGGCGACACTGGTTCGCATTCCACAGGCTTATTTCGTCTATAACTTGCGCGAAGATATTCTGGCTAATGTTCACAAGGGCGACAAAATTGAATTGCGTGTACCTGCATTGGGCAATAAAAAAATTGAAGCTGAAGTCCGCTATATCGCGCCAATGGGAGATTATGCGACAAAGCGTGCAACCCGTGCGACAGGGGATTTTGATCTGAAAACGTTTGAAGTCAGGTTATACCCACTGCAACCCATTGAAGGATTACGCCCCGGCATGAGTGCCTTGTGGGTCTGGGATAAGTAAGGTGGCGGTCTGATGAACAAGAAAGCTGCATGGATCAGTTTCGAACAGGCATTTACACGAGAAGTCAAGGCTGCGCTTCACAGCCCGATTTTTCACTGGCTGAGTTGGCTGTTTCCTTTGTTGCTGTTTATCCTCATCAGTGCAAACTTTTCAGAAGGAACATTGTTAAACTTGCCCGTTTCAGTCGTGGATAATGATCAAAGTACGCTATCACGTACGTTGAGCCGTAACTTGAACGCAGCACCTCATGCGGATATCAAATATTATGACAATAGTTTGTCGAAATCTTTGGAGCGCTTGGGCAGTGCGCAGGATTATGCCCTGCTGTATCTTCCTGAAAACTTAGAAAAAGACGCATTGAGCGGCAAGCAGCCTACAGTAAGAATGTATTATAATGCGCTATTTTATGGGGCAGGCCGTTATTCCACCCAAGATTTCAGCGGATTGATGGCGGAAGCAAATGCGAAGTACCGTACAATCATTGCGTCAGAAATCGGCAAGAAACTTCCTCCTTTGGCGAAAGCCACAATGTCTTATGACAGCTTGTTCAATGCCAGTGGCAGTTATATTTACTACCAACAATTTGCCGCGATCATCCATCTATTGCAGCTTTTTGTCGTGACATCGACCATTTATACGATGTCCAAAGATAAGCAGCTTCTGAAAACGAAATCGTTCGTCGGGGCTTTATTAGGAAAATTGGTGCCTTACACCCTGATTTTTACACTGTTATTGATAGTCGAAATCACGGCAATGGTGGCTTTTTCCGATGCAAAAGTGACAGGCAATCCACTGTATATGCCGATTGTTGGGTTTTTCTATGTTTTTGCGGCACAAAGTATTGGCTTGCTGCTGTTTACTTTCACCAACAGCGCAATCACGGCTTACACCTTAATCGGGATGCTGGTCAGTATTGCCATGGCCTTTTCCGGTATGGTTGTACCTGAATTATCGATGGTATTACCGGCAAGGATCATTTCTAACCTCGAACCATTGACGCACGCCTTGAATGCCATGTTCGACATCTTCCTGCGGGAAGTATCACCGGGCGTTATCCTGCATGTTTGCCTGATATTGATGATCTACCCGGCAGTTTGTGGGTTTTTGATCCGCAACCGTTTATGGGTACGACTAAACCAGCCAGAAGGAGTTGCATGATGCCGGGTAATGGACACACCAATTGGAAACTGTACTGGCAAACATTTCGCAATGTATTGTTGGGGATGCTGGAAAAACCCATGTGGTTATTGCTCATCGTTTCATTGGGGATAATGAGTCTGGTTTATGTTCGTCCTTCCCTGTGGGATTTACCGGTTGCGGTGATTGATCAGGATAATAGCCATGCGAGCCGGGCGCTGATCCGTCGTATTGATTCGACGGCAAAAGTGGAAGCCAGAAGTTACAGCAATCTAAGCCACGCGCGCAGTGACATGTTGCAGCGAAAAATTTTCGCCATCATTATCGTTCCCGCCAATTTCGAAAAGCGTCTGCTCAATGGGCAAAATGTGACGGTTCCGGTGTACGGAGATGCCACGAACCGGCTTGCCAATGGGCAGATCCAACAGGATTTGGCGTTGGCTTATCAAGAGCTTTTATCCGAATACAATGGGGCACTGCTTTTGCAGGCGAACTTCAGCCTGGAACAGGTAAAAATATTGCTGCAACCGATTAAGGGCGAAACCATTGGGTTATTTAATCCGGGGGTAAGTTATGCCGCAATAGTTTTTCCCGGTTTGCTGGTCATGTTACTGCAACATTCCTTATTGATTGCTTGCGTTCGTGTCAGTATTGCCGTGCGGGGAGTACCCAAGGGTAAGCCTCCCCTTCCTGTTTATTTGGGGGCGTTGTCTGCTTTGGTTCCCATCTGGCTGTTTTTATCAGTGATTTTCTTTGTCCTGTGGCCGTGGGTATTGGGGTATCGACAGGATGCACCGATTTATATTGTGCTGTTACTGACATTTCCATTCCTGCTGGCTGTATTGGGATTGGGGAAATTGGTCACCGAGTGCTTGCGCAGTGTAGAAATGATTTACCTGACACTGGCTTTTATTACGACTCCCATTTTTTACATTTCAGGCACCATTTGGCCAATTCAATCAATGCCGGATTGGGTAAAAGTGGTTTCATCCTCTTTGCCTTCCACTTGGGCGACAAAAGCGATCGCAGGGGTCAATCAGATGGGCATGCCGATACACGGTGTGTTGCAGGATATTGGCATGCTGCTGCTGCTTGGCGTGATCTATATGTTCCTTGGAATTCTGGTGGGTGCGTTGCGTAATGGAGAACTGAGGGAAGTAACCCAGAGCATTAAGCGTTTTTTTGCCAATTAATAACAATATGTCTCAATAACAATATGTCTCAATAACAATAAACAGAAAACGCATACGGAGTAGCAGGCATTTACTGTATATACCAACGTGATGGGAAAATTGCCCGTTCTTATGCACAAAAATGGCTTTAACTTTGTTTTAGTGTTTACTATGTAGACGTTTTGTCATGAGAGATTTATTATCGAGTCTTGATGTAGGATCGGGAAACGTAGCAGGATTTTGGCGAAATAGCACATCACTTTGCACGAACAGGAGGTCGTAGTGTTGAGTAATCGTTTGATAATTCGGCAGAATACCAATGAAAAGGCCAGTTTCAGTGGTGATGCAAATGATATCATCCTGATAGCTATTCGCAGAGAAGATCCTGATACACTGTTTTTTCAGCGTCATTTACGGATTGAAGGAAATACAGAATTGGGACTGCATGTGAAAAATCTGACGGATCTCATCGCGATGAGATTTAGGCCATCCATACTTCGCTTTGGTTTTTTACGTCTGGCTGAATTAATCAAAGCGGGACAGAAAGAGGGCGTTGATCAGCAAGATCGCGCATTATCGTCATGTTAATCAGGGTCGAAATTCCAGTCGATGCAATGGGGATTGACAGTTTGTTGCGTCAATCTTTTGAGACATCGGCAGAAGCTGAGTTGGTTCATCAACTAAGAGAAGATGGCTTGTTGACACTGGGTATTGTTGCGACTGACGATGAAGGTCAAGTAATTGGTTATGCCGGCTTTACGCCAGTCGATATCAATGGAGAAGATCGTCAATGGGTTGGTCTCGCACCATTGGCGGTGGCGGAAGAACACCGTCATCGTGGGCTTGGTGAAAAATTGGTTTATGAAGGCTTGGATAGCCTGAACGAGTTTGGATATAGCGCAGTTGTCGTACTGGGTGAGCCGGAATATTACCTCCGCTTTGGCTTCAAACCCGCCAGTGAATATCAGTTGCATTGCCCGTGGCCTGATTGTGAGGAATATTTCCTGATCTACCCTTTGGCTGATTTCTCGCTGAAGGAGTATCAAGGCCTGGTTACGTATCCAACTCAATTTGAGGCTCTTTGGTAGCCGTCTGAGTGATGATTGCTTGAGAACTCACTGAGTGGGTGAAAAACTTCTCAGATAAACCAATTGCCATCAAGTAAGTCACTACACAGGGAGGCTGGTTCATAATCAGTCTCTCTTTTTGCTGCTTATTGAGCTTCTTCACACGGTATTCAACTTTCGATGCGATCCCCCGATCCTTAACCAAACATTGATAAACCAATGTCAATGGCCCCTTACCCCTGAGGGCTTTCGCGCCTTTTCCTGATACATGTTGCTTATACCGACGAGAGACATCGGTGGTGATCCCGGTATAGACGGCACCACTTTGTGTTCTGATTAGGTAAAGATACCAAAGGGAGTCTTTATTCATTATTTATGTTTAATAATTTAGCACAATTTTATTGTGGGTAAGGGTTGTGGATTGTTCGGCTATAGAGTGAATTTACGAGATCTTATCATGTAACCAAGTGAATTATCTAAAAATATATGTCATCAAACAAAAAGTGATAATTATATTGTTCAAAATTACTGAAAAAATATAGCAATAATTGCTAATTATCATTTTAGAAACAGGCGTATAACATGATCAACATCACGAGTGTACAAGTTCTATTTCAAGTATGAACAGAGGATCGAAAGATGAAAGTTGTAAAAAGTATCGTAGCTGTTTTAGCGTTAGGTGCGGTTTCATTTGGCTCAATGGCTGCTACAGAAGTTAAGGATGCTAAAGGTGACAAAATTGGTGTCGTCTCAGCTACTGGCGCAGAAACTCTGGATACTCTGACACACATGTTATCCAAAAAAGCTGATGAAGCTGGAGCAAAATACTTCCGCATAGTCGCAGCTCACGGGCAAAACAACCTCAACGGTGTTGCTGAAATCTATAAATAACTTATAGTATTTCCGTAAACCCTCTTGGTGTATCTTGCTAGATTTAGAACACGAAACCGGATAATATCCATTCGTGTTCTATAGCAAGTAAATAAAATAACGGTACGGAAATACATGGATTTAAATAAAGAAATTTTAACTATCCGCCAATATCTCGCCAAACAACATGTCTTCACACTTTGCACTTCTTCAACTCAAGATTTATGGTGTGCCAGCTGTTTTTATGTCTTTGATGCTGACGAAATGGCATTCTGGTTTATGACTGAATCAAATACCCGGCACGGCCAGATGATGCAAAGCAACCCCATTGTTGCGGGTACTGTTGCAGGGCAAACACGCAATGTTGCATTAATCAAAGGCATTCAATTCCGGGGCGAGGTCATTGCTTTGACCGGTGAAGCTGAAGCCATTGCCAGAAAGCGCTATTGCCGCCGTTTTCCAATAGCACTCACAGCCAAATCTCCAATTTGGCAGCTCAATATAAATGAAATAAAAATGGTGGATAACACGCTGGGTTTTGGCAAAAAACTGCATTGGCAGCGTTGATGACACTGCCCGCCCGGTGAAAATAATTGATTATCTTAAATAGTGAATGACCTGATTGTGGCTGCCTCGCCAGATCAACGAAGGATCATACAGTGCTTGTTCAAACTTCCCATCAACCACAACATGAACATAATTGATGACTTCTTGTTGAGCTTCAGTTAATTCACTGAAAACATAACCTGTCCATAGCCAGATATCCTTATCTGGGCACTCTTCCTCTACACGCTTAACCAGTTTCAGTATGCAAGGAACATTGCGAGGATGCAGGGGATCTCCGCCAGATAATGACAAACCTTGCCGCTTGATGCGGCTGTCTTGCAGGTCGGTGATTATCTGATCTTCTAGTGTTTGAGTGAAAGGCTGACCAGAATCAGGCCGCCATGTGCTTTGGTTGTAACAGCCACGGCATTGATGCTCACAGCCTGATACAAACAGCGTGCAGCGGGTTCCGGGGCCATTGACGACATCAACCGGATAATATTGATGATAATTCATGGCATCAACCTATTTCCCCATTGCCGAGATGTTTCACGCGGCGTTTCACTTCCTCTTGCTTGCCTGCGTTGAATGGGCGGGCATCAGGGCTGCCGAGATAGCCGCAAACCCGGCGGATCACCGAAACATGGGCTGAATCATGATTGCCGCATTGAGGGCAGGTGAATCCCTTGCTGGTGCAGGCAAACTCTCCGGTAAAACCGCATTGGTAGCACTCATCGATTGGCGTGTTAGTGCCATAGTAAGGCACGCGTGAATAGCTGTAATCCCAGACATCTTCCAATGCTTTCAGGTTGTGTTGCAGGTTGGGATACTCGCCGTAGCAAATAAAACCTCCGCTTGCCAGTGGAGGATAAGGCGCTTCAAAATCCAGCTTATCGTAGGGATTGACTCTCTTTTCCACGTCCAGATGGAAGCTGTTGGTGTAGTAGCTTTTATCAGTAACCCCCGGAATCACACCAAATTCAGCTATATCCAAGCGGCAGAAACGGTCGCATAAATTCTCGCTTGGCGTACTGTACAAGCTGAATCCATAACCCGTTTCCTGCTTCCATTGCTCAACGGCCTTACGCAAATGTTTAATGATAGCGATAGCTTTCTGCTGGTGGTGTTCATCATCAAAAAGATGGGTACGATTGCCATATAATGCATTTATCGTTTCATGCAAGCCGATATAACCCAAAGAAATAGAAGCCCGGCCATGTTTGAAAATCCCGGCAATATTGTCATCGGCTTTCAGGCGTACACCGCAGGCACCTTCCATATAAAGAATGGGAGCAACACGGGCCTTTGTATTTTCGAGGCGGTCAATTCGGGTCATCAGTGCTTTTTTGGCGATAGACAAACGTTGATCCAAAAGCGACCAAAAATTCGCTTCCTGACCTTGGGCTTCGAGGGCAATGCGGGGCAAATTCAGGCTGATGACACCTAAATTATTGCGACCTTCGTGAATTTGCTGCCCATTTTCTTCATAAACGCTGAGAAAACTGCGGCAGCCCATCGGGGTTTTAAACGAACCTGTTACTTGAACGACCTGATCATAGTTAAGAATATCGGGATACATACGTTTACTGGCACACTCCAATGCCAATAACTTAATGTCATAGTGAGGATCGCCAAACCGATGATTCAACCCATCCCGAATGGCAAAAACCAGTTTAGGGAAAACGGCGGTTTTGCGATTTTTGCCCAACCCGGCAATTCGATTACGCAGGATAGAAATCTGAATCAGGCGGGATTCTTTTGACGTACCCAGCCCAAACCCAAACGTGACAAACGGTGTTTGCCCATTGGCGGTATGGAGAGTATTGACCTCGTACTCCAGAGATTGAAAAGCGTCATAGCACTCTTTTTCAGTGCGGGCGTCTGCATAGGCAACTGGATCTTCAATCTTCCATTCTTCGGCAATGGCGAGATGCTTGTTATGACTGGCTTTGACGAAGGGAGCAAGAACTTCATCAATGCGATTAATCGTTGTACCGCCATAAATATGGCTGGCGACTTGCGCGATAATCTGGGCGGTTACTGCGGTTGCTGTAGAAATGGACTTCGGTGGTTCAATCTCGGCATTGCCCATTTTAAAGCCGTTGGTCAGCATGCCTTGCAAATCAATCAACATGCAATTGAACATGGGGAAAAAAGGGGCGTAATCCAGATCATGATAGTGAATTTCGCCTTTCTCATGCGCCTCCACCACATCATGTGGCAGCATGTGTTGTTTGGCGTACTGTTTGGCGACGATCCCCGCCAATAAATCGCGTTGTGTTGGGATCACTTTGCTGTCTTTATTGGCATTTTCATTAAGCAGGGAAAAATTATTTTGCTCGATCAAACCACGAATTTCCTGATCTAACCGATCATGCCATTTATCGGAATTCACAATAGGCTCCTCAATATGATATCCACAGGCGCAAATGACATGAGTGCTCGCTTTTTGTTGGGTGTGGATAATCTTGTGTATAAATACCATATGTGGTGTTATTTGTTTATTTAAACACAATATATAGATTATTTGAGCGAATATACAAATGACAAAGTTGATCTAAGACAAGGAAAATGGTGGTTGTCTGGCAGGGGGATAAAGCAGGCTGAAAAATAATAACCCTGACAGAAGAACTATCAGGGCTGAGTATTGTCAAGGTGAGAAATAATCAAGATAGAAAGCCATCACGATTATTATTAACCGTCATTAAAAAGCCTTGCTGCAAATTAGCTGCGAACGGCAATAGCTTCGATCTCGATTTTCACATCTTTTGGCAAACGGGCCACTTCAACACAAGAGCGGGCAGGGAATGGCGCATTATGTTCAGTAAAGAAGGCTTCATAAATACCATTTACGGCCGTAAAGTCATTCAAATCTTTGACAAATACTGTCATTTTTACGATATCAGCTACTTTCAGGCCGGATTGCTCGATGATAGCTTTGACATTTTCCAGAGATTGGCGTGTCTGAGCGGTAACTTCTTCAGGGATCGCCCCAGTCTTTGGATCAACAGGGATCTGGCCTGATGTGATAACCATGCTGCCCAGATCAACACCCTGAACATAAGGGCCGATTGCTGCTGGTGCATTATCGGTATGAATAGAACGTGACATTAGAAACTCCTGTTTAACGTCTGGATTGAAAGTCTTATGTGGTAGCGCCAGTTATTATACCCAATGGATCTCAAGTTGCAGTGCAACCAACAAAGAGGCAACTTGAAAGGCGAAGGGTATATAGTGATCCCCAATTCTGCATCAAACAATACCGGACATCCATTAAATGGCTTAAAACGTTTTTTTAATCGTTATTAATAACAGCCTGGCGGTCAAACTCTTTTTCACAATATTTACAGCGCAGTACTACATCATCTTTGGCAGCGACGACATGAAAACTGCTTTCAACCGGCTCATTGTGACTGATGCAATTGCTGTTCGGGCAGACCAAAACACTGTCGATGTACTCTGGCAGGTTGATTGGCATCTTTTTAACGACCATATAATTTTCAATGTTATTAATGGTGGCATGCGGGGCGTACATCGCGAGTTGGTTTGCTTGCTGCTCGGTCAGGAAAGTGTTTTCAATCTTGATGAGATCCTTTTTGCCCAAATGATTGGAAGGCAAATTCAATCCGATGGTAATACGCTGATCTGTTTCTGTGAGTTTGAATAAAGATAATAACTTAAAGCCGATATGTGCAGGAATATGATCGATAACGGTGCCACATTTAATGGCTTCTACTTGTAATTGATGGTCTTGGGTCATATTGTGTTACGAATACCTTTTTCGGTATTCCTCCTCCAAATATTAGGGGATCAGAAAATCGACTTATTTTGTCACAGACTATTTGGCATTTCATCTGATTAACTTTTTAATTTAAAGGATGATTTAACTTATTGAAAGAACATGCGTAAAATCGGCTATTTTGCGTCAGTGTTGTCAATATGTAATGGTGTTGTTGTTTGAGTGGCTTATACCCAGCAGGCCTAAACAGTAGGTCTGGATGCGGTAATAAAACTGCAACTTGAAAGACGGCGGCTGCCTATTTAATCGTTAATAGCAATATGCAGTTTAAGGTGCAATTGAGAATGTCGTTGAAAATGTAATTCAAGATGCAGGGTAAAGTTAAATCTGTTGCCGCTTATTTTTGAAAATATAGTTGTTAAGGAAAATTCTGTGGAAAAAATCATGACAGGGGAAGTAAAAGGTGTTGATTGGCCTACAATTAACAAAATTGCTATTGATGAATGCCATGAGCCTTTAGAAGTAATTATTGATAAAGATAAAATAAAACAGAAACCTGCTTATTTTCAGGCGGGAATCAAGGGGGCCGTTGAGTCCTGTATGGTGAGAAAAAGTGTGGCAGAAAAACTCATCATGGCATCACAGCTACTGCCCGCACATTTAGGAATTCTGGTCTTGGATGGCTGGCGTTCACGGAAAGCCCAGCAAGCATTGCAAGATCAAATGCAGGCTGAAATTGCACTTGAATATGCCCATTTACCTCCCGACGAGCAGCAGAAAATGTTGCAGAAATTCGTGGCTCCGGCCTCAGCGGATGTTGTTCAAGTCAGCCCTCATCTAACGGGCGGCGCTGTGGATGTGACCCTTTTTGATATTGCATCTGGTCAGGCCCTGTTTTTGGGCACAGAATTCGATGAAGTGAGTGAGCTTTCTTATACTGCGGCATTAGAAGCTGATCCAGAGAGGTATATGCCGGCTACTCAATATCGTCGATTGTTATATAGTGTTATGACACAGGTCGGATTTAGCAGTTTACCTACGGAATGGTGGCATTATGATTACGGCAACTCCCTGTGGGCATTCTATAAAAACCAAACTGCCATTTATGGCGCGATAGATGGCATAACCAATTAATCATCAGTCATTTTATCCATGCGAGAGCGGGTTGATGCCCGCTTTATTAAATTAAAATGCCGGGAGAAATAATGAAAAATACATTGATTGCTGCTGATAATTCATTAATTCTCTGGGCATTTATTATGATCTCAGTTGCTGTTGCCATAATGGCAGAGCAGCGTTTCAAGTGGGCATCGAAAATACCGGGATCGGTGCTCGCATTGCTTATTGCAGTTTCAGCATCCAATCTGCATATTATTCCGACGGAAGCGCCTGTTTATGATGCAATTTGGGGATATGTCCTGCCCTTATCGATCCCCTTGCTGCTATTCAAAACTAATTTCCAGCGCATCATAAAAGAAAGCGGAAGGTTGCTGATACTGTTTCTGATTTCTTCTATCGCAACGATGATTGGGGCGATAGTTTCTTTCCATATCTTTAAATCATATATTCCTGAACTGGATAAAATCAGTGGCATGATGGCTGCCTCTTATACGGGAGGTGGCGTTAACTTTGTCGCAATGTCAGCCAAATTGGGGACTTCTCAGGATATGGTTGCTTCTGCCATTATCGCTGATAATTTCATGATGGCGGGCTACTTTATCATTCTGATTACTTTATCCGGCTGGGCCGCAGCGAGGAAGTTCTGGGGCAGCCCGTATGCTGATAAAGTAGAAAAAAATCCCAATCTGGACAAGTTCCACACTCTGGCAGAGGCCTATTGGCAACCGAAAAGCATTGCCCTGAAAGATATAGCGCTATCTCTGGCATGGTCTATTTTCATTGTCGCTTTATCATTTCATCTGGCAGCATGGTTAAAAGCGCTGCTTGGGCAACCAAATAATATTTATCAGGAACTTCTTTTCAGCCTGATCACGGATAAATACCTGCTCCTGACCACCACCACTTTTATTCTTGTTTCCATCTTTAAAGAGACATTCAGCAAACTGAATGGCACTCAAGAGCTGGGAACTTATGCCATTTACATGTTCTTTGTCGTGATAGGCATTCCCACATCCATACATGTCATCATCAGTCAGGCACCCTTATTATTTGCTTTCGTCTTTGTCATTGCGATGCTTAACCTGATACTGACCTTTGCCGCAGGTAAAATGTTTAAATTCAGCCTTGAAGAAAACATACTTGCCTGCAATGCCAATATTGGCGGCCCAACTACCGCAGCAGCAATGGCAATCAGCCGGGGATGGGTCGATCTGGTTGGGCCGATTATGGTCATCGGAACCGTGGGTTATGTGATTGGAAATTACGTTGGGACGTTTGTTTATTTTGTTGTGGGATAAAGCTGTGGGATAAACAAGTGCAGCCGATAACGCTGCAACTTGATGAACAGAGGGATTGGCATTAATAAATGCACGATGTGATGGAAACATCGGATGAAAAATCAATAATATTGAAACCGAAACCTTGCGATATCTCGACTGTATCTATACCCGGCAACCATTGGAATACCACCGCAGGGGCAACACTGACTGTCATATCATGGTGATGCCAAATGCGGGCATTGTGCGCGTGCCCGCTGCCGATAAATTTAACCTTATGTTTTTCACAAAGGGCCAGCAGTGCTTCGCCATTATTCAATTGGCTGCTATCCACCAATGGTGTACCAACCGGCATTGCATGGTGGTGCATGAAGATCGCGAGATCAAAATGGCTTTTTTCAATGATTTTTCTTTCTAACTCAGCAAGATTATTTGCAGATATAGCCCCATAATCTTCACCTACGACAACGGTATCAACAGACAAAAAATGCCAGTTGTTATGGTTATACTCTTTCGAATTAACAATATATTCTCTTTTTTCTTCTGCAAGCACGATATCAAAATTCTCTTTCAGATCATGGTTGCCCAATATGGCAAAATAAGGTTTTTCCAGTGACTCCATTTTATCTAAAAAATATCGATAAGCCTCGATATCACCATCATGGGTAATATCACCGGATACGATAATTAACTCTATTTCAGTAATTTTTTTTATTCTTGATATTTCTTGACAGACAAAATCAAAATTATCATATGGATTCACATTAAACATTTTTTGATCTCTAGTTCGAGTCAAATGTATGTCTGTTAAGTGAATAACTTTCATTTTTTATTACCTCTATTATTACATCTTTTTTATCATTAACTTATCGCCATAAAATATAAAGAATATCATAAAGTAATCCATAAAAATGGATTAACAGAAGAGGCTTATTTGCATAAATATTGCGGCAATAGCTTGGTATATAAAAGTCTATTAATCGGTTTTTACGTGGTGTGACCACGGAATAACTACAACTATGAGCAGATAGGAGTATGATTATAAAAAGGTGGCCGTTGCTCCGTTTCTGGTTATATCGCGACATGGCTACCCGACCCGCCCCTGTGATTCATTGGTGGTTATCCGTTAATGAATAAAATCGGCGTTATTGGTTCACCTGTATATTTTGTGGCCATTTAGTGTTGACCACAGCATAACGACATAAAGAATAGAGATTGTCATGAAATTCAAATCAAAAATAGAACCTTATCACTCGGCTGCTGGTGGTTGGGGATCATTGGAGGCAACTACCCGCTTTGTCTTTGATAGTAAACAAGCATTGAAAAACATGGTTAATCTGATGCGCATGAACAAGCCCAAGGGGTTTGATTGCCCGGGATGTGCATGGGGAGATGACAATAAGAGCTTGTTTAGTTTCTGTGAAAATGGCGCCAAGGCAGTCACTTGGGAAGCAACCCGCCGATATGTTGACCGAAAATTTTTCGCAGCTCACAGCGTGAGTAACCTTTATCAGCAAAGTGATTATTTCCTTGAATACCAAGGTCGGGTTGTGGAGCCAATGCGTTATAACCCGCAAACCGATCATTATGAGCCGATTAGCTGGGATAATGCTTTCGCCCTTATCGCCGGCCACATTAAGGCGATGGATAACCCGAACCAGCTTGAGCTGTATACATCCGGCCGGGCCAGTAATGAAGCCTCGTGGCTCTATCAACTGTTTGGCCGTGTATTGGGCACAAACAACTTCCCTGATTGCTCCAATATGTGCCATGAGGCGAGTGGCTACGGCTTGTTGGAAAGCCTCGGTGTCGGGAAAGGCACCATTCGGCTGCAAGATTTTGATCACGCGGATGCCATTTTTGTTTTCGGCCAAAATCCCGGTACAAACCATCCGAGAATGCTGCACAGCCTGCGACATGCTGCTGAACATGGTGCCCGCATTGTCACTTTTAATACATTGCGTGAGCGTGGGTTGGAGCGTTTCGCTGATCCGCAAAAGCCACTCGAAGTGATCACGCCCATGGCAGGAGAAATCAGCCACCGCTACTACCAGCCAAAATTGGGCGGCGATATGGCCGCTGTGCGTGGCATGGTTAAGGCACTTTTGGAAACCCATAACTCACTGCTGGCTGAAGGCAAATCAGGTATTTTTGATCTGGAATTTATTGCCGACCACACCGAGGGTATGGATGCTTATTTGCAAGAAGTTGCCACCACCACATGGTCATTTATTGAAGAGCAATCAGGACTGAGCGAAGCACAGCTGCGCGAAGCGGCGGGGATTTACCAGAATGCTGAGCGTGTCATTTGCACTTGGGCAATGGGAATAACCCAGCATAAACACTCCTTGGTGACGGTACGTGAAATCGCAAACCTTCAATTACTGTTCGGCCAATTAGGGAAACCCGGTGCAGGCCTGTGTCCGGTTCGTGGTCACAGTAATGTGCAGGGTAATCGGACGATGGGAATCAATGAACAGCCGAGCAAACCCTTTTTGGATAGTATGGCAGAGCATTTTGGATTCGAACCCCCACGTGCCCACGGGCATAATGTTGTGGAAGCACTGAAAGCGATGTTACGTGATGAAGTTAAAGTCTTGATCACGCTAGGGGGAAATCTTGCAGCAGCAGCACCGGACAGCCCACGCACAGAAGAAGCCTTACAGCATTGCGATTTGACTGTACACATCAGTACAAAATTAAATCGGAGCCATCTTGTTACCGGTAAAAAAGGCGCCCTTATTCTGCCGACACTGGGGCGTACTGAGCGTGATATTCAGGCAACGGGTTCACAATTCGTGACAGTGGAAGACTCTTTCAGCATGGTTCATGCTTCAGAAGGGGTAAATAAGCCATTATTTGATACCCAACGTTCAGAGACTGCGATTGTTGCGGGTATCGCCAATGCGGTGTTGGGCAATACCAAGACGATTAATTGGCTGGAATTAGCAGGGGATTACAATAAAATCCGCGACCATATTGCGGCGACAATTCCGGGATTCAGTGATTTCAATAAAAAATGTGAAAACCCCGGTGGCTTTTATCTGGGCAATGCAGCGGCTGAATTACGTTTTGCGACACCGAGCAAAAAGGCCGAATTCAGCCATGCTCCACTGCCAAAAACCTTGTTCCCGCAAATTGAAGGTGCTGACGTTCCTTTCACATTGCAGACGTTGCGTTCCCATGACCAATACAACACGACGATTTATGGCTTGGATGATCGTTACCGTGGGGTTTATGGTCAGCGGGAAGTTCTGTTCATGAATCCGGAAGATATTGCGCAATCGGGCTATCAGGCTGGTGATTTGGTTGATATCGAAACGGTATGGAATGATGGCATTACGCGTAAAGTTTCTGGCTTTAAGTTGGTGCCTTACACCATTCCACGTGGAAACCTGGCTGCTTACTACCCTGAAACCAACCCTCTGGTTCCCATGGAAAGTATCGGGAGTGGTACGGGAACACCCACGTCAAAATCAGTCCCGGTAAGATTATCTCTCACTGAACAGAGTAAATCTGAATCTCAGCGGCTGATATAAGGTATTTGTGATTAAATGCCTTGAACTTCAGAGTGGTGCCTGTTTAGAAAAACAGGCACAGATTGTCGCAAAAACAAATGTTTAATATTCTGCATCGTATTGTAATATCTAAATATTTACTCTTTATCAACATACCAATGATGATAGTGTTGTGTATTTTGCGATCTAAATGTATATCTATCAGATATACACCTGCTATAATAATGATTTACTAATTAGTGACACAGGTGATTTATGAGAACACAACCTAAAGAAACCCCGATCAACATCCGGGCGAAAGCTTTTCAGCGAGAACTTATTGATCATGCAGCAAACCTGCATTCGAAGACCAGAACGGATTTTATCTTAGATGCGGCCTGCCGCGCAGCTGAAGAGGCCATACTCGATCAACGCCACTTTTTCGTTAACGACGAAAAATATCAGGCGTTCATGCAGATGCTGGAGCAACCGCTTTCTGAGAACGTAGGCTTTAAAAAGCTCATGGAATATAAAGCGCCATGGGAATAAGTGCACCAGAAATATTAACGGCTGAACATAATGTAAAGGATTTTTATTGTCAGCATGAGACATTAAACGAATGGCTTTCACGTCGAGCTTTAAAAAATAATAAGCTCGGCGCGAGCCGCACATTTGTTATTTGCAAGGAAGGCACAAAAGACGTTATCGGTTATTATTGTCTAAGTGCTGGTTCAATTAATCATATTGAATCTACGCCTTCTCTGAAACGCAATATGCCAGATCCTATCCCTGTAGTACTTCTCGGCCGTTTGGCTATTGATGTGGAATATCAGGGTAAGAAACTCGGGGCATTGCTTCTCCAAAATGCTTGGAAGCGTGTCGCCAGTACGGCGGAACAGGTGGGCATTTCAGCTATAATTGTCCACGCATTTGATGAGAGCGCCAGAACATTTTATATGCGCCTTGGTTTCGTCCAGTCACCGCTGGAACCCTATACGTTGATGCTTTCATTAGGTAAACAGAACTAATGACTTCGTATTAAAACTATTCCCTGTTCTGCAACGAAGCCAGAAAAATAAACTCGGCTATTTGGCGAAATTATGAAATAGGCTGTACGGCATGAAGGTGGCCGTTTAACCGGTCACCAAATTCAATCACACTATCAATCGTTATTTGCTGTTCTTAACGTTAGATAACAACGTCTTCATTTAAAACTAGTGACAACAATGCCTGACGGGCAAAAATGCCATTTCCTGCCTGCTGGAAATAATAAGCATATGGCGTTTTATCGACATCTACGGTGATTTCGTCAATGCGTGGCAGGGGATGCAGGACTTTCAGGTTTTCTTTCACATTCACCAGATCTGCTGCGCGCAAAACGAATTGTGCCTTGATATTGGCATACTCTGAAGGGTCAAGGCGCTCTTTCTGTACGCGGGTCATGTACAGAATATCCAGCTCAGGCATAACGTCTTCAAAGTTATTGTGCAAGCTGTAGCTCACCTGCTTTTCATCCAGCATATGCAGGATATAGCTTGGCATTGCCAGCGCATCCGGCGCGATAAAGCAGAAATGGTTGCCGTTGAATTTAGCCAGTGCCTGAGTCAATGAGTGAACGGTACGGCCATATTTCAAATCACCGACCATGGCAATTTTCAGGTTTTCCAGCTTACCCTGAGTTTCCTGAATGGTGAAAAGGTCGAGCAAAGTTTGGGTTGGATGCTGGTTTGCCCCATCGCCGGCATTAATGATAGGGATTTGACCGGAAAATTCAGATGCCAGCCGAGCAGCCCCTTCTTGTGGATGACGCATGACTATCGCATCGGCATACTGGCTGATGATAGAAATGGTATCTGCCAGTGTTTCCCCCTTTTTGCCCAATGAAGTATTGCTGCTGTCAGCAAAGCCAACTACCGAAGCGCCGAGTCGTTGGATGGCAGTTTCAAAAGAGAGACGGGTACGCGTTGAGGCTTCAAAGAAGCAGCTTGCGATCACTTTGTGTTTCAGTAAGTCAGTCTGTGGATTGGCTTTCAATGAAGCTGCCGTCTGCAATACCAATTCGAGATCTGTGCGGTTCAGATCATTAATTGAAATGATATGTTTGCGATATAACGGATTAGCCATGTGTACGTTCCTCTTTTATGACGCTAGCCTTGTGCTGGGCAGACAAAAAAAAGCCCCTCAATTGAGGGGCTTTTTAAATGTTTGGTTATGCAATGGGAAAAACAATACGCCTACGCTGCCAGCAGACAGTTTTTCGTTAGCTTGATGTTTTGTAACGGCTTTGACCGCGCAATGTTTCATGTTTTCTCCCAGCAAATCGTCGCGCATTATACTCACGATAGCATTCACCGCAAGGTTTGCCGGAAGAAATTTTTGTTTTAATGCATCGCTATGCCCAATGAGTCGAATAAATAGTAAAACCTGTTCTCACTCAGTCGGCCTATTTTGAAAAGAATAACCAAATCAACATCCAAATAAGATAAAACAGAGGTGAATTCACCTTTCATAAGAAAATGTTAATTTTTCAAATGGTAATTATTTCACTGTAAACACTGCAAAATCTGCGGCCAGATCGGTATTGGGGAAGATTTCCCGGCACTCAGCCAATAATCGCGGGCAATCTTCAACGCCATAACGCCCGCTGATGTGGGTGGCAATAAAATGTTTCACCTTGGCATCGCGTGCCAGTGTCGCGGCCTGCTTTGTGGTGGAGTGCCCGCGTTCATTGGCTTTCGCGGCGAAGGCATCTTCCAGCGTAATTTCATGCACCATCACGTCCACATCGGCCGCCATTTTCAGAGCTTCCGGCGTCGGTTCAGTATCCCCGAAAATAGCCAGTGACTTGCCGCGGATCGGCGTCCCTAAATAATCTTTGCCACAAATGGTACGGCCATCCTCCAAAGTGACTGTGCCACCTTGTTTCAAGGCCTGCATCCACGGGCCACGGGGAATTGCATCCTGATTCAGTTTTTGGGCATCGAGTGCGCCGGGTTTATCGTGTTCTTCAATGCGGTAGCCATAACATTCCACTCGATGGTTTAAAGCGTAGGCCGTGACTTTCAGTTCTCCATCATCAAATAGCTGCCCTGACTGAACTTCGATAATCTCCAGTGGATAGGTCAGAAAAGAACTGCTCAATTGCAGTGAAGTTTCCACAAATTGGCGTATGCCGGTTGGGCCATACAGCGTGAGCAGGTCGGTAGAGCCTCCCATGGATCGACTGCACAACAGGCCGGGCAAACCAAAGATATGATCGCCATGCAAGTGGGTAATAAAAATCTTCTCCAGTTTGGATATTTTGACCGGGGAATGGAGGATTTGATGCTGCGTTCCCTCACCGCAATCAAACATCCACAATGCATTGCGGATGCCTTGTAAATCGAGGATCAGGCTGGTGACGTTGCGCTCTTTGGTGGGGACTCCCGCGCTGGTGCCCAAAAATTTCAGTTCCATGTTATTGCTCTCCTAATGGCATTGAATGCTTTCCCAATCCAGGCCGAATCGGGCAAGATACTTGCGTAGCCTATCGGCATCGTTGGGCTGTTTTTTATGTTGACGAGAAACGGAAAATAACTTGCGGCCTGCTTCTGACAAGCTGCTGGAGCTACGACACACTTTAATCACCGTTTCCAATTGTTGGCGGTCAAACAGATCGATTTCCGGCAGATGGCTTGGCAAGAGAGAAAAATGCTCTTCTTTGCCCCAATGTTGTTTGAGCCGAGTGATTTCTTCTATGACGACCTGCTGATTGATGCGACCATTTTCGGCAAAAGTCGCCATCCGCGCCACGGATGCACTGAGTTCACGGAAGTTCCCCCGCCATTGGGCTTGTTCTGAGCAGGCAAAATGTAGATAAAGTTGCCGTGCTTCTTTATCAAAACGGACTTGTGTTTGTTGCACTTGAGCATAGCGGGCGAGTTCATAATCAATGTTTGGTTCAATATCTTCACGGCGTTGTGCCAGACCGGGCAATTGATATGTCCACATATTGATGCGTGCGTATAAATCTTCGCGGAATTTTCCCTGAGCCACCCAATCATTCAAATTGCGGTGTGTGCCGGCAATCAGTTGAAAATCGCTGTGAACTTCTTTATCTGAACCATAAGGCAGAAAACTTTTTTCCTCAATGGCTTTCAGCAGCATGGCTTGTTCATCCAATCCCAACTCTGCCACTTCGTCGAGAAATAAAATGCCGCCATTGGCTTCACGTAACAAACCATTGCGTGGTTGAATCGCCCCTGTAAAGGCTCCCTTAATGTGGCCAAACAGCGTGGACATGGCATTGTCACCACGCAGCGTTGCGCAATTGACCTCGACAAACCGCCCTTTGATTAAATGGCGTGATTGCCGCAACTGATAGATTCGGCGGGCGAGAAAGGATTTCCCCGCGCCTGTTGGCCCAGTCAGCAAAATAGGGGCAGCAGAGCGCAAGGCGACTCGCTCAACCTGCTCAATCAGTCGGTTAAAATTGGCGTTGCGGGTGGCGATACCTGATTTCAAAAATGCCACTTGTTCCTGTTGCTCACGTAAAAAGCGGCTGGTCAGGGTAGTGTAACGACTGAGGTCTAAATCAATAATGGTGTAAACGCCTTCGGGATGGCTTTCTTCACCTTCATTGTTGGGCGAGGTTTGGATCAACCGGGCGGGCAGGTAACGGGCTTCAGTCAGCAAAAACCAGCAGATTTGCGCGACATGGGTGCCGGTTGTGATGTGCACCAGGTATTCTTCGTTTTCAATATCGAAAGGGTAACGTGCGGCAAAATCCAGCAATGTCGTATAAACTTCTTCAAAATCCCACGGATCTCCGAGCTGAATTTCATTCAGCATCACTTTTGTCTGCGGTGAAACCTGTTCAATATCCTCTTTAACTCTCTGGGCAAAAACAGAATCGTTGGATTGATAAAGCAGTTCCAGCCTATCAATCGGTAACTCTGGTTGCTGACACATCCCGACGGTTGGCCGCCATTTTGTCCATCGATTGGCTTTCTTGCCGCGCCTGTCTAATTTGGTTCCCAAAATCCCGATAGCAACTCTGCGTTTCATTGTCTTCCTTGTGTTTAATTTATCTATATTTATAAACAATGATATAGAAAGATAAAAAAATTGCGTTGTAAAAACAATCAATAAAAACAATGAGAAATAAAAATAATTGTTTTTCAAATAGATAAAAAATTTTTCTGTTTTTTTTCAAAGTTGGCACGCAATTGGCAATAACTAGAGAGTCATACACTGAAATAGCATGGATTCAAAATCCAGCCGGTGCATGGGTGATGACATGAGTCATTACGCTGCATGTATTCCGTCGGTGTAAAAACGATGATCGGATTAACAGAGGGTTATGTTGGGTTCGAATCCCAAGTCCGAAACATGAAATGTCTTTTACATTCCCGGTAAAACACGCTGTAAAACAAATGAAGAGAATCCTGTGGCTGCCTGTTGAGAGCCACCTTCTTGAAAGCTCGGCAGATGTTGCTGAGCCAAGGGCAGAAGACTGAGCTACCGCTATTTGGGTACCGATGTCTTTCCCTCTTGGCCTCGCCCTGATGCTCAGTTTTCAGGATGAAAGGGAAGATAAAATGGATATGAAGGAAAATAATAATGATCAAAAAAATAAAAATATTGCAGGGACAAATTGGCTTATTGGCGAAAGAGTCTGAATACCAACAAATTTTAGTGGCTGGCGAATACCGCTTTTATGATTGGTTTAACAAACTGGAAGTGACGGTTTTTGATCTCGGTGGGGATGAAATTGAGACAAAACTGGCAGAACACTTGCGCCAGTACTATTCCTCTTGGGTAGAGCAATATTGCGACGATATACAGCTTGCCGAAGATGAGATGGGGTTGTTGTATGAACATGATTTGCTGATGGAAATCCTTCCACCTGCAACACGTCGTTTGTATTGGAAAAATGGTGGGCAACGTCGGATTGAGGTTCGCAATACGGCAGAGAAAGCGGTATCCCCTGAATTGCTGGTTTTATTTCAACCAGCGAAAGCGCATAAACAACGCGGTGTGAAAGGGCAGGAAAACGTACTGTTTGCTCAAATTCCCGCTTGGCATATCGGTATTTTGCTGATTGATGGGGTTGTACAGCAGCTATTGCAACCGGGCCTGCAAGGGTATTGGCGGTTTGGCCATGATATTGAAATTAAAGTGATTGATACCCGCTTGCACGAGCAATTGGAAGCTGATTTGGCCGAATACTTGCGTGAGCACCACTATGATTGGGTAGAGCAGTATTGTGATGTTATCCAGATTGCAGATAACGAAATGGGATTGTTGTATGAGCATGATGTCCTGATGGAAATTCTATCTCCTGCAACACGTTGCTTATATTGGAAAAATGGTAATCCGCGTCGCATTGTGAAGTTTAAAACATCCGAGCTGGAAGTATCACACGAGCTGGTTTCCCTATTGGCCGCGTCCATGTCACGCAAGCACAGCGTGAAAGGGTGGGATAGTGTTTTGATCGCCCAAATCCCCGCTTGGCATGTTGGTATTTTAAAAGTGGATGGCACGGTGCAGGAACTGTTGCAGCCAGGAATAAAAGGTTACTGGCGGGTTGGGTATGACGTTGCAGTAGAAATCATTGATACCCGTTTACAGTCGCTGGAAGTGAGCGGGCAAGAAATTTTGACTCGCGACAAAGTTAACTTGCGCATCAATCTATCCGCCAACTGGCGTTACCACGACGTCTTGATGGCTTACGGACAATTGAGTGAGCCTGTGGCTTATTTGTATCGGGAATTGCAATTCGCGCTGCGGGAAGTGGTAGGAACCCGCTCGCTGGATGAGTTGTTGGAAAACAAACAAGTTATTGATGAACTGGTGAGCCAGCAAATCGCACAAGCCACCCACAGCTTTGGGCTGGAAGTGGCCTCGTTGGGGGTAAAAGACATTATTTTGCCTGGTGATATGAAAGTCATTTTATCGCAGGTTGTTGAAGCGGAAAAATCCGCACAGGCGAATGTGATCCGGCGCCGGGAAGAAACCGCGGCGACACGCTCTTTACTGAATACCGCGAAAGTGATGGAAAACAACCCGGTCGCCCTACGATTAAAAGAATTAGAAACATTGGAAAGTATTGCAGAACGTATTAATCAGATTTCGGTATATGGCGGTTTAGATCAGGTTCTAAACGGATTGGTACACATTAAAGGAGAACAAAAATGACAACGACAGAGATGAAAACCAACGCTTATCACTTATTGAAGCAAGAGAATGGTGCGCCGGTAAAAATGTGGACAAACGGGGTACCCGTTGATCCCAAGGCGATTATTCAATTGCAGAATACGGCGAAAATGCCTTTTGTTTTTAAACATCTGGCCGTTATGCCGGATGTTCATGTCGGTAAGGGTTCTACCATCGGGAGCGTGATCCCAACGCGCGGTGCCATTATTCCGGCGGCAGTTGGTGTTGATATTGGTTGCGGGATGATTGCCGTGCGCACTTCGCTGGCGGCATCGGATTTACCGGATAGCCTGCTGAATATTCGCCACGCCATTGAAGCCGCAGTGCCGCATGGGCGTACCGTAAACCGTGGCGGCCGTGATAAAGGTTCTTGGAATAAAGCGCCGGAGATTGTGGATCAGCATTGGGGAACATTGGCAGAGGGTTTTAAGCGTATTGCCGATAAATACCCCAAATTGTTGAACACCAATAACCATAATCATCTGGGAACGTTGGGAACGGGAAACCATTTTATCGAGTTATGTCTTGATGAGGCCGATCGCGTCTGGGTGATGTTGCATAGCGGTTCCCGTGGTGTGGGGAATGCGATTGGTAACTTGTTTATCACCTTGGCACAGAAAGATATGCAGCAGCATATGGCTAACTTGCCTGATCGTGATTTGGCGTATTTCGAGGAAGGAAGCCGTTATTTTGACGATTATATGGAAGCGGTCGGCTGGGCGCAGGATTATGCCCGCCAGAACCGGGAAGTGATGATGCATCGCGTGCTTGAAGCACTGTCACGTGAGATCCCGAAACCTTTTACGACACAGCAGGAAGCCGTGAATTGCCATCATAACTATGTGCAGCGTGAACAGCATTATGGTGAAGACGTTTTAGTGACCCGCAAAGGTGCGGTATCTGCCCGCAAAGGCCAAATGGGGATTATTCCGGGGTCAATGGGAGCAAAAAGCTATATCGTCCGTGGGCTGGGTAACGAAGAGAGTTTTTGTTCATGCAGTCATGGCGCAGGCCGGGTGATGAGCCGTACCGAAGCGAAAAAACGCTTTACGGTCAGCGATCAAAAACGGGCAACCGCGCATGTGGAATGCCGTAAAGACAGCGATGTTATCGATGAAATTCCGATGGCATATAAAGATATCGACGCTGTGATGCAAGCGCAGTCTTCGCTGGTGGAAATCGTGCATACCTTGCGTCAGGTGGTGTGTGTAAAAGGTTAGGTTGCTCTAAAAATTAGGAATAGAGGGAAAAATGAAATTAGACACAGAAATGGAATTGGACAAAGAAGACGAAGCTGTCAGCCCGGCTATGCGGGCACGCATCAGCCAGGAATTGATGGATATAGAAAAAAAGTATGGTGTACGAATCTTGTATGCCTGTGAATCCGGCAGTCGTGGGTGGGGCTTTGCCTCACCGGACAGTGACTATGATGTCCGGTTTATCTATGTTCATCCCGTGGAGTGGTATCTGAAAGTGGAAGCCGAACGGGATGTTATCGAATTGCCAATCAGCGATGAGCTGGATATCAGTGGCTGGGAATTGCGCAAGGCGTTAAAACTGATGAAACAGGCAAACCCGACCTTAATGGAATGGCTGGATTCTCCCATCATTTATCATGCTGATCCGGCAGCAACCAACGGGTTGAAAACGATGGCACCGCATTTCTTTTCGGATATCAAAGCGCGCTATCACTATCTTTCAATGGCGAAAAAGAACTTTCAGGGCTACCTGCAAGGTGAAGAAATCCGGCTCAAAAAATATTTTTACGTTTTGCGCCCCTTGCTTGCTGTTCGCTGGATTGAGATGGGAAAGGGAGCGCCACCGATAGATTTTGAAACATTGGTCGCGGGAACCGTGGATGATCCGCAGCTCAAAATGGAGATTGATGAACTACTGCGGGTTAAGCGGGCGGCGAATGAGTCAGGGTATGGTTCGCGGAAACTGAAAGTTCATGCTTTTATCGAATCAGAATTGGATGAAACTCTGGTTCGTTGTGAGCTTCACGATCAGTGCGAACGCAGTTCTGAACTATTGGATAGCTATTTAAGGCGGTGGATCATGAATGGCTAACAGTTACCGGCATACCTTTGAAGGAGCAGGATTAAAAAAAGTGCTGGGTATGAACCAGCACTTTATCAATCAATTGGAACGCCTGTTCAGGCATTTTTCACCTATTTGAACAATCAAATAAGCCCGTGTACCAGAATCACACCGATGCACAAAGGCCCGACATAACGCCATATAAACCGCAAGCAATGACGGCTCCACGATGGCATATTATCCGGCATGAGCTCATTGGCTTTACGTGACCAACCAAAGACAAGGCAAATTATAATCCCGAATAATGGCATCAAGACATTGGAAGTAATGAAGTCCAGCAAATCAAAGATGGTTTTACCCGCTAATGTGATATGGCTGAGAGGTCCAAAAGACAGGGAAACAGGTATCCCCATTAACATAATGGAGGCTGTGACAAGTAAACTTGCTTTGCGGCGCTGAAATTTAAAGCGACTCTGAACATAAGCAACAATGTGCTCAAGTAATGAAATTGCGGAAGTCAGTGCCGCCATGAGTAGCAATAAAAAGAAGGTGACTGCCAATATTGATCCGCCTGGAATGCTGGCGAAATAAATAGGCATAGTCATGAATGTTAACCCGGGGCCTGCATTTGGTTGTAAACCAGCGGCTGCCAACGCCGGGAAAATCATCAGACCCGCCAATACACAAACCAGACAGGAGAGGATAACAACCCAGACACTCGATCTACCAATACCCCTGTTATTCGGCAAATAGGAACTGTACGTAATGTGAATTCCCAAGCCGATGGACAGGGAGAAAAATGCCAATCCCAGAGCATCTAAAACCCCTTTCCCGGTCAGGCTATTGAAATCTGGATATAAGAATAATTTCAGACCTTCTGATGAACCCGGTAAGCGGATACCGACAATAATCAGCATTATCATGATGAAAAATAGCATTGGCATCATGATCTTAACTGATTTTTCCAACCCCTTTTGCACGCCAGACAGCACCACGAAGCAGGTTAACCCTGAAAATGCCAGATGCGCAATTATCGGCCAGAATGGATTGCTGATGAAGTTGGTGAAAATCGAGGTCAGTTGAGAGTTGTCAGTAATATTCAGTTGCCCAGTACCCGCCATCACGGTGTAACCGATAGTCCAGCCACCGACAACGCTGTAGAAGCTATAGATACACCATGAACTGAATATGCCTATGAAGCCAACCCATCCCCAGTGTTTACCGAGCAATTTTTTGAACGCGTTAACGGCCACTTCACTCGTACTGCTTCCCAGGATGTTTTCAGCCAACAGGATTGCCAGCCCAATCACAAAGCTAAACAATAAAAATACAACGAGAAATGCACCGCCACCATTTGTTGCTGAAACATATGAGAATTTCCAGATGGCACCAATGCCAACGGCGGAGCCGGTTGCCGCTAATATATGCCCCAGACGGGACGTCCATTGTTGACTCATGCTAACCCCCGGATAGATGTACTGTTAACATGTGTAAACAACCCTGTTGCCTTTAGCAAAAAAGTAGCCTTTAGCACAAAAACAGCCAATAGCAGAAAAGCGACTGCACTCCAAACATGTTCGGCTGCCAGCAGGCTAACCAAAGATGGGGCAATGATATTTCCTACCCCAGCGAAGAGGGCAAAGGCAATAAAAACCAATGCCCAAATATATTTAGATGGTAAACGGTATATCATAATGATTGTTAACTTATTGTTGTAAAAATAATTTAACTTATAATAGTTACTATCACAAGTAATTGAATTCTCTGAATGATAATGATAATTACAGCCAGAATTGCCGGCAACAGCACCAAGTTAAACGTCTAAGAGCTAAAAGGCATGTCCAATATCTTGTGAAGTGGGCAGGAGTATTATTCCACTATCATATACAGGATCTTACGCGGTAACTCGTTAATTCAGAGAGAAAAAAGCTCCATCTGTGATTTGGTATTTATCGCAAAACGAATAACGAAATCAATGTATGAAACCGATGACAATTATCGCTATAAAAAACCAATAAATGCAATTCATTAATGATGTTGTTTTAGAAAAAATTGCCCGGCAATTTCGGCTTGCTCAATGCATCAGATGCCTTTAATCATGGATATTGATTCTTTCCATTATTAACTTATCAATTAAACTGATTAGAGTATGTCAAAACATAGAAGATATTTAATTAAAAATATTGTCTTATGAACTATGTATATTAAACGAACAATAATAAGGCAGAATATATTGTGTATAAAAAAAGGCTATTGATTTTATAAATTAAGGAATGAATAACACATTGAATCAAATAGAAAGAAGGGAGACTAATGGATAACAACAATGCGCAAGCTGATACTAAAACCAGTAAATTCTTAAGTTACATATTGCGCCATCAACCTGAGTCTATCGGCCTGACATTGGATAATGAAGGATGGGCGGATATTGGCACATTAATCAAATGTGCCGCTAAACACGGTAAACGATTGAACTACGCGCTCATTGAAAAAATTGTCGATACCAATGATAAAAAGCGATTCGCTATTTCTGCGGATAAGAAACGTATCAGGGCAGTTCAGGGCCATTCAGCCCAGAAAGTAGATATTCCATACCAAGAGAAAATTCCTCTTGCCATTTTATACCACGGCACAGCCAGTCGTTTTTTAGACTCGATTTTTAAACAGGGGATAGTCGCGGGAACACGGCATTATGTGCATTTGTCGGCAGAGATATCGACAGCCATAAAAGTAGGGCAACGTCATGGAAAAGTGATTATCCTGAAAATAGAATCCCTGCGGATGTATGAACTTGGCTTCAAATTTCATCAGGCCGACAACGGAGTTTGGTTGACGAAAAACATACCTGTTGAATATATGAGCGTCATTTAGCGTTAGCGATAATCTATTTATATTACGGTCAGCCTCAGAGAGAAAAATATGACAGTTACGGATACCCTACTTGCATTTACGGCTGCTGCCACATTACTCACATTGACTCCCGGTTTAGATACTGCATTGGTATTGAGAACCGCAGCGGCGGAAGGGGGCAAAAAAGCATTCCAAGCTGCCCTCGGTGTTAATGCCGGCTGTTTTATCTGGGGGGCAATGGTGGCATTTGGGCTTGGTACATTGATTGCTGTCTCAGAACTGGCATTCAACATACTGAAATGGTGTGGTGCCTTGTATTTATGCTGGCTGGGCATTCAAATGATTTGGCATCCGCAAAGTCAGTTAGGGGGAGAAGAAACATCTCCCTCAACCAAAAACCGCAATTGGTTTGTCAGGGGAATGTTGGGCAATGTGCTTAATCCGAAAGTCGGGGTGTTTTATGTCTCATTCTTGCCGCAGTTTATTCCTCAAGGGCATTCACCCATTGTGTGGACATTCGGCTTAGTGTCTATTCATGTATTACTTGGCACATTATGGTCATTATCATTGATTTATGCGACACGGCCTCTTTCCCATATTTTACGCCGCGAAAATGTTATTAAATGGATGAATCGCGTGACTGGTGGAGTGTTCCTGCTTTTTGCGTTCAAATTAGCTGTCAGTAACCGATAATTATTTTGGTAAATAGAACCTGAGCATAATTTATATGCTCAGGTATTTTGGCGATTACTGGGCTGTATCCTTTTTGTCCAGTGATCATCCCTGCTGGCAGACTGTAAAAGATGACTTTTAGACACTCTTTAGGGCATGGAATGTGACTCACCAAAATTTATTGGGATAACCGCTTTTCATCCGCCAATGCAAAAGAGGAATTCAATCAAGAAACGCGACGTTCCTTCCTGCCAAGCCTGTTTTTAACGAAACGGTCTATGACGCAAAAGCCAGATAGTCGAAGGTAAAAGAACTTTTCAGCGGAGAAAATAAGATTTATCCAATGGGACTGTATAAATAAATTTTATGTAATCCCATATGGTTAAATATCAATTTATTTTTTCAGGGTGATTTATGGAACCGAATGATAGGACACAAGTTATATCTACAAAAGAGTGGGTTTGGACAATAATTCTAATCATGATTCCGTTTGTTAATTTGGTGTTTTTAGCCTATTGGAGTCTTTCAAAAAGCACCAATTTAAATAAAAAAAATTATGCAATTGCTAATTGGATAGTGACTGTTTTCGGGTTAGTGCTTTATGTAGTTTTGATTATCTTTGCGTTACCTAAACCTGATTCTTATTAGCTGATGAAACTCGCCCTCTAAATAGGCTTCTTTCTGACACTGTCAGAGCCTGATTTCAATCTGACAGTGTTTGTTGTTCTCTAACATTGTGAAAGCCGTAACGGAACTCTGAAGCAGCGCATCAACGGATTAGTCAAAAGCTTTGTGTTCCAACGAACCCATAACCCAATAGAAGAATTAGGAACGATTAATCCAATTTTTCCACCATCGTTGCTACCATTACAGCCTTGATGGTGTGCATCCGGTTTTCGGCCTGATCAAATACAATGCTGTGTTTTGATTCAAACACGTCATTGGTCACTTCCAGCCCGCCATATAAATTGAATTCCTCTGCAAGTTGCTTGCCGAGAGTAGTTTCCTCATTGTGAAAGGCAGGCAGGCAATGCAGGAATTTGACTTCCGGATTTCCCGTCAGTGTGATGACATCCATATTCACCTGATAGGGCTTCAGCAAGGCAACACGCTCTTGCCAAACTGACTTGGATTCTCCCATTGAAACCCAAACATCGGTATACAGAAAATCAACATCCTTCACACCTTGCGCAATATCTTCCGTCAGAGTGATCTGACCGCCAGTTTTCTCTGCCAGTTTTTGGCATTCTGCAACCAAAATTGCCTCTGGCCAGCATGCTTTTGGCGCAACCAAACGCAGATCCATGCCTGTTAATGCGGCGGCTTCCAGCATCGTATTACCCATGTTGTTGCGGGCATCACCCAAATAGGCAAATTTGATTTCAGACAGTGGTTTTTGGCTGTGTTCTTGTATTGTCATTAAATCAGCCAGTAATTGGGTTGGATGGAATGCGTCAGTCAAACCATTCCAGACCGGAACCCCTGAATATTGAGCCAATGTTTCAACGACATCCTGACCATAGCCACGGTACTGGATACCATCATAGAAGCGGCCAAGCACCCGCGCTGTATCCTTGATGGATTCCTTGTGTCCAATTTGGCTGCCACTTGGGCCTAAATAAGTGACATTCGCGCCTTGATCGTGAGCTGCGACTTCAAATGCACAACGTGTGCGGGTTGAGTCTTTCTCGAAAATCAAAGCGATATTTTTTCCTTTGAGCAAAGGTGGCTCATTACCTGATTTTTTATTCGTTTTAAATTTATGGGAAAGTGTTAATAATTCATTAAGTTCCACTGGTGTAAAGTCAAGTAATTTGAGGAATGAACGTTGAAAAAATGGGTTCATTTTTCATGGCTCCATGAATGTTAAATTGAATTTATATTCACTATATATCGATTAAAAATTCAAGTGCAAGTTCTGGTGCTGGTGTTTGTAAGGGCGATGGTATATACGCAATGGATTTCAAGTTGCATCGCGATGGCAAAGGAATGAAAAATCCATCGGGATTAAATGCGTGCAACCCACAAGGAGGCAACTTGAAAGGTGAAGGGCATAGAGTGTTGATGAATCAGTCGATTATGGTTTGTATTTCTCTCTGGGCAAAATGGGATAGATATATCCTTTGTTTGGAAAAGATGGGAGAATGCAAAACAGGACAGCCAACTGACGGAGGGGATTGGCATGGCAGACCCACATGCTTTAGAAGAACAGTATGAAGAAACTCGCTTGATCATCGAAGAGTTATTAGAAGATGGCAGCGATCCTGATGCAACTTATATCATTGAACATCACTTTTCAGCGGAAGATTTTGATCAACTGGAAAAAGCCGCTGTTGAAGCATTTAAACTAGGCTATGAAGTCACGGATGCGGAAGAGCTGGAAACGGAAGATCGTGTCGTTTTAATGTGCTGTGATGTGATTAGCGAAAGCCGTTTAGAAGCCGACTTGATCAACGCCCAAGTTGAGCAACTAATGGACTTGGCTGAAAAGATCGGCGTAAATTACGACGGTTGGGGAACATACTTTGAAGATCCTAACGCATCAGAAGATGAAGATGACGACGACGATCTTTTCCCACCAGAAGAAGATGAACCACGGCTTCATTAACACTTTTGCTAAAAGAAAATGCCCCACTGCAACTGTGGGGCTGGTTTATGTCAAGCCGCGTGACCTGACAACATTATAGCGCTTTTAACATTCTGACTTCACAATCACTGTGGCCTGTATTGCCGAGTGGCTCATCAAGAAAGCCGAACCCCAGTTTTTCATACAGGGCGATGGCTGCCTTCAAGTTTTCCGTCGTTTCCAGATAACAGCGTTTAAAGCCTTGCTCTGTACCAAATTCGAGAGACTGCTTCACAATTTGCTTGGCAACCCCTTTTCCCCGCAATACTGAGGAAAGATACATTTTTTGCAATTCACAGGTATCGCCATCACCACCTGCCAGCGGAGCAACACCGCCACCACCAACAATCTCGCCATCCATCTCAACGACCCAGTAAGCGCTGCGTGGCTGGCTGTAAACTTCGTACAGGGTATCCAAAATCGGATCAGCAACTGCAAAACCCTTGTCTGCGGTTAAACCGTGCTCGGCGGAAACTTCACGGATAACAGCGGCAATGCCGGTATTGTCTTGTTGGGTAATGGGGCGAATGAGGTAATTGTGTGCTGTTTGGGTTGTCATTATTTTCTCTTTATCTTTTTTGTTGATTGATAGGGACGTAATAACAAAAAACAGGATATATCATATTGTATCTGGATCAAACTGTGATTAGGCGAAACTGTATTTAGCGGATTTCCCCTTTCCATGAAGCGAATATTAGGCTGGTTTTTCCCAGCTCCATGCAACACGGTTTATCGTGTGAGAATAGGAGAGGAATATTCCGAATATTGAAGTTTAATCATAATTATTTGACTTAAGTTGTTATTTTTTATATTTAAGTGCTGTATTCTGTCATTTAATGAATAAATAATAGTGGTATCGTATGGATAACAAAGAAGTATTAATGCAGGAAATTAAAACAGTGTTAGCCAATAGCCCTGCTATAACAGAAGATAAGCTGGCTGTAATGATGTTCTACTGTTTTCAATTGTTATCATCGACTAATGCAGATGGAGTTAATATGCTGGCCTCTGATGGAAGAGTATTAACGCTTCAATTTGATAATGATGTCATTAAACATTAGCTTGGAGCCATGTATGGGATCTAGTATTGAAGATGATCTTTGGAAAGAAGTAGATAAGCAACATGATTGGGCTTGGAGAATAAAGGAGGCTGAGCGTGTAGCAGGTCTTAATCTTGAAAAGGCGGTAGCAGACACTACAGAATTAGGTGGGGAGGTTGTAGATACTATTGGTTTGGGCATGAGACGTAAGTTGTGGAGTATTTCATATTTTTTCGATGGCTATGAAGATGTATATGAAAGGATACAAAATGAAGATAAAAGAATGGAGCTAAATTTAATTAATCTTTTAATTGGAGATAACCGGAAATTTATTTTTAAAATAGTAGAAACATATATTGAAGAAGTATTTAAAGGTCGTGAAGAAAGAGAGGTGAATAGAATACTAGGATTGATATTTAAAGTTTCATCTAAATCTGCAGTAGGAAATTCAATTAAATTTGGTGCATCATATGCAATAGCAGAAGCTATATATCTAAGCATAATAAAAAATACCGCATTAAAAAGTATAGTTGGTCGATATGCCAACATTTTTCTTAGTGCTTTTCAAGTTTATGGTTTTTATGAAAAAGCTTCAGCGGCAGCAAATAGGCTTAAAATACAATGCCCTCAATTATATTTGTCTTTGTATTTTAAAAAGCTGGAAATGTTATATTTTATAGTGGAGTCTGAGTTGGAAAAAGGTATTTATTTAATAGATGGTTTTAATAAGAAATATGTAAGTGACGATGAAGTAGCCCGTGTTATTTCAGATATGATAGGGAATTTATGATGAAGAATGAAATTTTTAGCAAAGGCTGGTTTAAAGATCTTTTTCTTTTTTTTATTAAAGAATTACTTTGGACAAAAATTCCCGTCTTTGCTATTTTTATATGGAGTATGATAGCTTTGTATTTTTTTCCGGATTATTGGTTGGGCTTGTCTTCGGTGGGAAGCATAATCATTCTGGCTTTGACTTTCTTTTTTATGTATATAAGCGAAAAGAAAAAAGCTAAGCATAAAGATTAGCTTTAGTTTTTAATGAATTATGCTATATCATAATGTATATTAAAAATTACATCTGAATAGCTGGCAGGTAAAATAATTAAAATTAGTTTTGTATTTAAAAAATTTGAGGTGTTATATTTCATTGCTTAATCTGAACTGCGTAAATCACCTCACATAATAGAAGGGTTTAACAAAAAACAAACAAGCTATGAAGAAGTTGCTCGTGTACTTGCAGATATGATAGGAAATTTATAATGAAGAATAAATTTTTTAGTAAGGGTTGGTTTAAAGATAGTATTGTTTTTTTGATTAAAGAATCACTATGGTCAAATATACCTGCTATATCTATTATCATATGGTGCATGATATCATATAAATTTTTTCCTGATAACTGGGGTGTTTTATCTTTGATAGGAATTATTGTTATTTTTGTGTTGTTTTTTATTATCTTATATATAAACGAAAAGAAAAAAAGCAAAAAAAGCTAAGCATGATGCTTAGCTTTAATTATTTTTAATAAATTCGATCATCCCATATACTATAAGCGGATGTTCCCGCTGTAACATGATTCCATGCTATGGATTTGTATTTAAGGAAAACTTTCTCATATGGCATTAATTCATTGTTATTAATCGAGTTAGGATAGACACATGTAATATCAGAAATGGTAGCTTCTGTGATTTTTAATTCATAAAAAAGTTCTGATTGCCCGGTTTGATTTGTCCTATAAAAAACAAATGCACCATTTAATGATTCGTTAGAATCTATAGCCATAGCTAATAATGGAGATGATTTATCAATAGGCTTTATAAATTGTATTGGGTGATGACTTACATTTTGGCTACGGGTTATCGTGTGGTTTAAGCTAAGTATCTGTATTTGATCTTCATGTCCTTTTTGATATCGGTTTCCTATAGAGTCGAGAGTTGAACACCCAGCAGATATTAAACCTTGCTTCTTGCCATTTAAAGTTAGATAAATCATGTATGACATAGAGTTTACCATCCTACTTTATATAAATGTTATTGATGTTAAAAATGAAAGTTATAATTCATAGATATTGAAAAAATATTGTTTCCCATATAAGAAAGCAAAAACACATATGTAATATTTATAATTATTTAAAATGTTTTTTGCAACGATTGCCAATAAAGTCTCACTATTATACGTACTTATTTATTATGCTTATTGTCTTTCGTGGTTATATATTAAATATAAATAAATTCTTTTGTAATACTGATTTATAACTAATCTCAATTAAGGTATTAGATTTATAGGTTATCAATTCAGGTGTTTTTTAATTTGGTGAGTAAAAACTATCCGATTGTCAATATAAGAGCAAGTTTTTTCTATTCCTCTTCGAGACGTTTCAGAAAATATTCCGGCACCGAACAACAGAATATCAAGATAAATAAAACGGTGCGGGAATAAGTCTGTGTTTGATACTAAACGGATTACATTTCAATTTGATCTGAATAATGGAGCTGGAAATAGCGTTCCAAAAATTCAACGGTTACACGAATACGAGCAGACATAGCCAAACGGGTAACATATACCGCCCAGATATTCGCGGGTTGATAATATTCCGGCAAAATATGCACCAATGCCCCTGATTTGATATTTTCCCTGACATCCCAATAAGAGCGTAGCGTAATGCCATGTCCATCCAAACACCATTGGTGAATAATCTCACCGTGATTGGATGACATCGGCCCGGTGATTTTCACTGATTGAGTGCCTGCATTGCTTTGTAGTTGCCAGATGCCGAAAGGGTGATCCCGCTCTTTGATGACCAAACAAGAGTGAGACGGGAGATCATTAAGTGATTTTGGCATCGGGTGACGGGCGAGGTAAGAAGGCGCAGCACAGAGAATCCGGCGGTTGGATGCGAGTTTGCGCGCAATAAGATTATTGTCGATATCATCACCAACACGAATGTCCAAATCAATGCCTTCCGTGACTAAATCAACCAGACGATCTTCCACATCAAATCGGATTTCCAATTGCGGATATGCTTGGATAAGGGCAGATAGGGCGGGAGCCACAAATTGCCGCCCAAAACCAAAGCTACTGACAATTCGGATTGTTCCTTGCGGCTCTTGCCGAAGTTCAGAAAGCTCATCAAGCATCTGGTTCACGTCATTGAGAATACGGTGTGCCCACTCATATATGCGTTCACCATCTTCAGTAATTGAAACCCTGCGTGTTGTTCGGTGCAACAAGGTTACATTCAATACACTTTCCAATATTGCAATGCGTTTACTGATAAAGGCCGGGGATGCGCCCATTTCTTCCGCAGCAGCGGCAAAACTGGCTCTCTTGGCAACTAAAAGGAAAACCCGCAGATCCTGCAAAATAGGCAAATTATTCATATATCGTAAATTATGTTTCTACATTTTTTGGATTGAATACAAATCAGTCAATTATAAGATAGTGCAAAAGTCAATTTTGCATTCTGATAATTGAGAGATGTCTGATGAAAAAACTGTTCAAGATTGCTGCAATTCCGGGGGATGGGATTGGTCATGAAGTTTTGCCGGAAGGAGTCCGGGTATTACAGGCGGTAGCCGCAAAATGGGATCTCCATTTGTCGTTTGAATATTTTGAATGGGCGAGCTGCGATTATTATCTTAAGCACGGCGCCATGATGCCAGAGGATTGGTTTAAACAGTTAACGGCCTTTGATGCGATCTATTTTGGTGCTGTCGGCTGGCCTGACAAAGTACCTGATCATATTTCTCTTTGGGGATCATTGCTGAAATTTCGCCGTGAATTTCAGCAATACGTCAATTTACGTCCTGTCCGCCTTTTGCCGGGCGTACCATGCCCGTTAGCCAATAAAAAACCGGAAGATATCGATTTTTATGTCGTCAGGGAGAATACCGAAGGGGAGTATTCAGCGATTGGTGGGCGTCTGCACGAAGGCACAGAACATGAAGTGGTGATCCAAGAGTCCGTTTTCACCCGCCGTGGTGTTGATCGCATATTGAAGTATGCGTTTGAATTAGCACAAAATCGCCCCCGCAAGCTGCTGACATCTGCCACTAAATCAAACGGTATTGCCATCAGTATGCCTTACTGGGATGAACGGGTTGAGGAGATGGCAAAACAGTATCCGGCAATTAAATGGGATAAACAGCACATTGATATTCTTTGTGCGCGCTTTGTGTTGAATCCGGAACGGTTTGATGTTGTTGTCGCTTCCAACTTATTCGGTGATATTCTTTCTGATCTTGGCCCGGCATGTACAGGAACCATCGGGCTGTCGCCTTCTGCCAACTTGAATCCCGAAAGAGATTTTCCTTCCCTGTTTGAACCTGTTCATGGGTCCGCACCCGATATTTATGGCAAAAATATTGCCAACCCAATCGCGATGATTTGGTCTGGTGCCATGATGCTCCAGTTCTTGGGTGAAAAGGATGAACGTTACCAACGTGCCCATGATGATATTTTATCTGCCATTGAAGCGGTGATAGCCGAAGGCACAGTGACGCCTGACTTGAAAGGCAACGCCTCGACACAGCAAGTCGGAGACGCCATTATTCGGCATTTATCCTGAATTGTGTCTCAAAACAACCTGTGGCGGATGATTTCTGAGTGAATGGCTTAAAGTTTGAAGACTGGGCACTTAAATAAGCGATTTGTCAGAAAGTAGTCATGCAAATAAAAGGCATAATTAATTGGATTATGCCTTTTTTGTTTTTATTCTTGTTTTTATTGCGATTTCAATTAATAAAATCATGACGAATTAATTAAACTATTTAATGTTCCAGTTAATTTATATAATCCTAATTACAATGGATGTCACAAAACATTAATTACGATATGTGTTTTATCTATTTACTCTTCGGGCAATTGTTTAAGATATGTATCAATATTATATTTTAATGGTTAATAAAAAGACGCGATAAGTACCGTTTCAATTTATTACCTTTTCCGCTTATTGGAATATTTCCTTTATACCAACGTAATCATAATAACGATAATAGGCACTTTGTTTTTATCGCCCGAATGCAAAATGGGTACAAACAAAGTGATAAAACGGAGGGTTCATGTTGAGCAGCACAAAGAAAGACATTCCTTTAATTACAATAAGCCTGGTGTGTATAGTTGTGATAGCAATAACACTTAGCTTATTCCCTAAAGAAACAAGTATTATTGCTAATTCAATTTTTAATGGGCTGACGCGCTTACTGGGATCTACAATTCAAATATTGGTTCTTGTCGCTTTGATGTTTGTCGTTTATTTGGCAATAAGTAAATATGGCAATATTCGATTGGGTGAAGGAAAACCAAAATATGCCACAATACCTTGGCTGTTTATGTTTATTTGCGCAGGGTTGGGTTCCTCGACTTTATATTGGGGCGTAATGGAATGGGCATATTATTACCAAACGCCGGGGCTGAATATTTCTCCTCACACGCCCAAGGCGCTGGAATACAGCATCAGTTACTCTTTCTTTCATTGGGGCTTAAGTGCCTGGGCCACTTATGCACTCGCTTCATTGATTATGGCTTACCATTTTCATGTCCGGAAAAATAAAGGACTGAGCTTGTCCGGCATTATTTCCGCCATTATCAAAATCAACCCTCACGGCTTTTGGGGGCGTTTGATTGATATGACATATTTAATCGCGACGGTAGGTGCTTTAACCATTTCTTTGGTGGTGACTGCGGCCACATTAAGCGGCGGCCTTTCTTCACTTATCGGCACTCCCAATAATTTTGCTGTTCAGGCGGGAGTTACGCTACTGGCTGCCCTAATCTTCTCACTGAGTTCTTATATCGGCATAGATAAAGGCATGCAGCGCCTGAGCCAAATGGTGGGATGGGGAGCCTTGGGGTTTGCATTGCTGGTACTGATCGTCGGGCCTACGGAATTTACCATTAACAATATGATTAATGCGATTGGCCTGACAACGCAGAATTTCCTGCAAATGAGCTTATTCACCGATCCGATGGGAGACGGCCAATTCACGCGTAGCTGGACGGTATTCTATTGGTTATGGTGGGTTTCCTATACACCGGGTGTCGCCATGTTTGTAACCCGGGTTTCCCACGGGCGCAAAATTAAAGAGGTGATTTGGGCGTTGCTACTCGGAAGTACCTTTGGTTGCTGGTTCTTCTTTGGTGTGTTGGAGAGCTACGCCATGCACCAATTTATCACCGGTGCCCTTAATGTCCCTGAAATATTGAACACATTGGGTGGGGAAACAGCCGTCCATCAATTATTGAGTGCATTACCGTTGGGGCAATTATTCCTCGCCGCTTATCTCTTCATCATGGTTATTTTTCTGGCTTCGCATATGGATGCGGTGGCTTATACCATGGCGGCGACCAGCACGCATAACTTGCGGGAAGGCCAAGACCCATGCCGGAAATTGCGCCTTTTCTGGTGTGTCGTGATTACGCTGATCCCACTTTCAATTCTCTTTACACAAGCATCGCTAGAAACGATGAAAACGACCGTGGTACTGACTGCCTTGCCCTTTCTAGTGATTTTATTGATTAAAACATACGGTTTCATCCGTTGGATAAAGCAAGACTATGCACACATTCCTGCGCATCTCATTGAGGATTTAAATCAGCAAAAACACATCACTGCGCAGGCAATGACAGAGAAAAAAACTTCAATGTCTTCATCGATGGCACCCATTTCGTTAAATGATTAAGGAATTGATATGAGCATCCAAGACCCTTACTTCACACTCCCCCAAAATTTTTGTGAGAATCCGGCAGAAGCGTACACCATGCCTGCACGTTTCTATACTTCTCAGGACGTTTTTGATTATGAAAAGGAGGCGATTTTCGCCAAAAGCTGGATCTGCGTTGCACACAGCAGTGAGCTTGCCAGCCCCAATGATTATGTCACGCGTGAAATTATTGGTGAAAGTATCGTGATTGTTCGAGGGCGCGACAAAGTACTGCGTGCATTCTTTAACGTCTGCCCCCATCGCGGCCACCAATTATTAACGGGTGAAGGAAAAGCGAAAAACGTCATCACATGCCCCTATCATGCTTGGACATTCAAACTGGATGGCTCTTTGGCACATGCACGTAACTGCGAGAATGTGACCAATTTCGACAAAGGATTGGCGGAATTAACGCCCGTAAAAGTAGAAGAGTATGCGGGTTTTATTTTTATCAACATGGACATGAATGCAGGAACAGTTGAAGAGCAATTGCCGGGATTGGGGGCCAAGGTGTTGGAAGCCTGCCCGGATGTGTATGACTTAAAACTGGCGGCTCGTTTCACGACAGCGACTCCCGCCAACTGGAAAAGCATTGTTGATAACTATCTGGAGTGTTACCACTGCGGGCCGGCACACCCGGGTTTTTCAACATCCGTTCAGGTTGATCGTTATTGGCATACCATGCATGAGAAATGGTCTCTGCAATTCGGCTATGCAATTCCCTCTGATCAGTCTTTCAAATTTGAAGGGGAATCGTCATTTCATGGTTTTTGGTTATGGCCTTGCACTATGTATAACGTAACCCCAATCAAGGGCATGATGACAGTTATCTATGAATTCCCTGTTGATGCAGAAACAACACTGCAAAATTACGATATTTACTTTACGAATGAAGATATTACACCAGAGCAGAAAGAACTGATCGAATGGTACCGTGACGTTTTTCGCCCGGAAGATTTGCGCTTGGTTGAAAGTGTTCAGAAGGGGCTGAAATCACGTGGCTACCGTGGTCAGGGGCGCATCATGGCGGATAGTACAGGAAGTGGAATTAGTGAACACGGTATTGCGCATTTCCACAACATCATTGCCCAGACGTACCACGAAGAATAAGACGGGATCGGGTAAGAACACGACAGTACAGGTTTAGTCAAAGGGGGTATCAGGTGAATATTTCAAAAAATCCATACTTTCGTCAACAGGCTTACATTAATGGTCAGTGGTGCGATGCTGATAATAAAGCAACATTAATCGTGTCTGATCCGGCAACCGGCAAAGCCATCGGGCAGATACCCAATATGGCCGCCACGGAAGCGAAAAAAGCCATTCAGGCAGCGCATGACGCCCTGCCGGAATGGCAAGCACTGACAGGCCACCAGCGTGCCCGGTTATTGCAAAACTGGTTTCGCCTCATCAGTGAAAATAAAAGATGGCTGGCAGAAATCATGACACTGGAACAGGGTAAACCGCTGGTGGAAGCGGAGGGCGAAATCACCTATGCCGCTTCTTTTGTTGAGTGGTTTGCGGAACAAGGAAAGCGGACAAACGGAGAGATTATTCCGTCTCCGGCGGCGGATAAACGGTTGATGGTGATTAAACAGGGCATTGGCGTTTGTGCGGCCATCACTCCCTGGAATTTTCCGGCGGCGATGATTACCCGTAAAGCCGCCCCCGCGCTCGCGGCAGGTTGTACCATGATAATAAAACCCGCGAATGAAACGCCCTTTACGGCTTTGGCAATGGTGGAATTAGCCATTCAGGCAGGAATACCTGCGGGAGTGATTAATATCATCACCGGCCATTCCCGTACTATTGGTGAAATATTTACGAGCGATGAGCGCGTACGCAAACTGAGCTTTACAGGTTCCACTGAGGTTGGGCGCTTATTAATGCGACAGTGTTCGGACAGCATAAAAAAAGTCTCTTTAGAATTAGGGGGAAATGCGCCTTTTATTGTATTTGAAGATGCGGACATTGAAAAAGCAGTGGAAGGGGCGATTGCCGCCAAATTCCGCAATGCGGGACAGACTTGTGTTTGTGCAAATCGTTTGTATATCCACAGAGATATTTATCAGACATTCAGCCAGCGCCTTGTTGAAGAAGTGCAAAAATTGCAAGTCGGTAACGGTTTTGAACAGGGGGTACAAATAGGCCCGCTGATTAATATGAAATCAGCGGATAAAGTTCAGTTTCTTTTAGATGATGCACTCAATAAAGGCGCCGATTTATTGTATGGCGGTAAACGCCATGCGTTGGGTGATAATTTCTTTATGCCAACAGTACTCGGCAATGTTGCGCAAAATAGCCTGATATTAGAGGAAGAAATATTCGGGCCAATTGCCCCTCTGGTTATTTTTGATGATGAAGAGAGCGTTATTGAATACGCCAACAATACCATTTATGGGCTTGCTGCTTATTTTTACACTGAAAACCCGCAACGCATTTGGCGCGTTTCAGAAAAATTAGACTATGGCATGGTTGGCATTAATACAGGGCTCATTTCTAATGAAGTTGCCCCATTTGGTGGAATAAAACAGTCGGGATTGGGGCGTGAAGGTTCTGCCCACGGTATTGAGGATTATTTAGAACTTAAATATCTTTGTCAGGGAATTTAATCCTATATATCCAATAGAATTAAAAATACAGCCAACACAGGGCAAATAGAAAGATGAAGGGTATAATCATCATCAGGAATGGCGTATGTCAACTTATCAAACGATGGATGTGATTGTCAGTAATATTGAGCTAATTACACCAAATATTAAGCGATTTACATTAATACCGGCTGAAAATATGCAACTGCCCGCGTTTACTGGCGGAAGCCACATCTTTGTACAGATGCAGGATGGAGATAAACGCTACAGTAATGCGTATTCTTTATTGAATTCACCATTTGATAAAAATAGCTACCAAATTGCGGTTAAGCGGGAAGCTAATTCCCGCGGCGGTTCGGCATTTATGCACGATAAAGTAGCTATTGGCAATCATCTCATTATTTCTGAGCCAAATAACTTATTTGCCTTAGAGCCTGAAGCCAAAAAACATATATTAATCGCGGGTGGAATAGGAATAACTCCTTTTATGTCTCACCTGCATGAATTAAAACAGCAAAATTGTGATTATGAATTGCATTATTGTTATCGCTATTCTAATGAGAATGCATTTGTGCATGAGTTAATGGCTGCGGAATTTAAGGATAAAATCTATTGCTATGTTTCTTCTGAAGGGACGCGTCTTGCACTTGATACACTGATTTCCCGATTGCCAGAAGGAAGCCACGTTTACACCTGCGGTTCAGTTTCATTGAATAATGGGGTAAAACAAGCTGCACAAAATGCCGGATTTCCTGCCCATCAATTGCATTTTGAACAATTTGCAGTTGAAGATAAAACCGGTGAGGCATTTACTGTTGTTCTGGCGAAATCCGGCGTTGAACTGGACGTTGACAGTGAATCGACAATTCTTCAGGTTCTTGAAAGAAATAACGCAGCCCATGTAGAAAGTTTATGTCGTGAAGGAGTATGCGGGACTTGCGAAACCGTGATTTTGGAAGGAGAAGCGGATCACCGTGATCAATATCTTAGTGATGAAGAAAAGCAAAGCCAGACATCTATGCTGATTTGTTGCTCTCGGGCTAAAGGGAAGCGGTTGGTGCTGGATTTGTGACGAAAAAATCGCAGTGGTTGATGGCTTGCCACTTTTATTTCAAGCCATCATAAAAATGGGGCCGCAGCCCCAATTTATTTAACTCACAGAGTCCTTACTTAGAAATATCCACGCCAAAATACTTCTCTGAAATGCGGGCGTAAGTACCGTCAGCTTTCATTTCTTGCAGTGCTTTATTAATCGCTTCTACCAATTCAGGATCGCCTTTGCGCAGTAACACAGCTGATTTACTGGCATCTGATTGTTCAGCAACAATTTTTACTGGTGCATTAGGGCGTTGTTTCTTGAAATCAAGGAAAGACAGGCGGTCATTCAACGTTGCATCGGCGCGCCCTGTGACGACCAAATCAATGGCTTGGTTAAACCCGTCGGTACTGACTAAATTAGCGCCGTAAGAAGTTGCCAACTGCCCGTAATTGCTGGTCAGAGATTGTGCTGAGCGCTTTCCTTTTACATCCGCGAAAGTTTTTATGCTGTTGTTATTGTCACGGGTGATCAACACAACCTGAGATGTTGTATAAGGAATGGAAAAACTGAATTTTGCCGCGCGCGCAGGGGTTACGCCTACTTGGTTGATAACGGCATCAAAACGTTTTGCATCCAATCCGGCAATTAATCCATCCCATTTTACTTCCATAAACTCAGGTTTAACGTTCAAACGACGGGCGATCTCCCGCGCGATATCCACATCAAAGCCCGTCAGCTTGTTGCTGGCATCATGATAACTAAAAGGAGGATAAGTGCCTTCTGTACCGACTTTAAAGACACCGGAGGCTTTTATGGCGTCTAAATCTTTGCCCGCATAACTTGGGGCGGAAATAGCAAGGGCAGTCGCACCCGCCAGTAACAGACTCAAAAATTTTTTCATTGCGTTTCTCCAGATAAATAAAGTTGCTGACATCAATAGGGCATAAATGTGTGACTGCTTGCTATATCTCCCAATCCGGTAAAGCCTCCGTCAGGGTTGAAATAAATTTAACGGTACGTTCCTTATTGGGGCGGGTGAACAGGGTCTTCGCCGAACCTGATTCGACAATTTCACCAGACTCTAAAAAAACGACATCATGGGCAAGGTTGGCGGCCAAGCGTAAATCGTGCGTTGCCATTAACATGGTGGTGCCTTCTCCGGCCAATTGCTTCAGCACGGAAACGACTTCTTTAGATAACTCTGGGTCAAGTGCTGACGTCGGTTCATCGCACAACAATACCTTGGGAGAAGGCGCCATGGCTCTGGCGATGGCGACACGCTGCTGCTGCCCGCCGGATAACGTCGCCGGCCAAACATCGGCCTTATGGGACATACCGACTTTTTCCAGTAGCTCCAGCGCTCGTTTTTTGGCGCGTTCGCGTGGCCATTTCTGCACCCAGATCAACCCTTCCATAATATTCTCAATCACTGTCAAATGCGGGAAGAGTTGGAAGTTCTGGAAAACCATGCCCGTTTGCAGGCTAAAACGCTGGACTTCCCGGTGTGGCAGCCGCTCCTTACCGCTGAAAGTAATCTGCTCATTACCAATCTTTAGCGTGCCAGCCTGAGGTATCTCCAACAAATTAACACAACGCAACAAAGTACTTTTACCACTGCCGGAAGGGCCAATAAGTGCCGTCAGGCTGCCTTCTTTAATTGTCAGGCTTATATTTTTCAGCACCTTTTGCCCGTCGAAAAATTTTTCAATGTTGGATAGCTGAATCATCTTTGGCTTCCTTATTGCTACTTGGCTGATTACTGTTTTGCTGGGCGAATTTCTTTTCCAACCGGACTTGCAGGGCCGACAATACCGAACTCAAGAGGAGATAAAGAATAGCGGCTTCGGTATACAGGATTAACGGCTGATAAGTGACAGCCGCAATGCGCTGCGCTGCCAGAAACATTTCTGGCACGGTAATAACGGAAGCCAGGGACGTGTCTTTTACCAACGAGATAAATGTATTGGACAAAGGTGGAATAGAAACCCGTGCCGCTTGTGGCAATACGATCCGGCGCAGTGATTGCCACCAGCTCATGCCGATTGAGTGGGAGGCTTCCCATTGTCCTTTGGGGACTGAAATCAGGGCAGCGCGGATCACTTCTGAGGTATAGGCACCCACATTCAGGGTAAAGCCGATAACGGCGGAGGTGAATGCTTCCAATGTGATGCCTACGCTTGGCAGGGCGTAAAAAATCAAAAACAGTTGCACCAGCAGCGGCGTACCGCGGATCAGCCAGACATAAAACCGAACGACAGCAACCAGCGGTTTAGGCCCGTACAGTCTGATCAATGCAACGATAAACCCTAACGATATCCCAAGTGCGAATGTAATCAGCGTTAGGGGAATTGTGAATGTCAGGCCGGCATAGAGCATCGGCCATAGGGAATCCAGCGCTAAGCTGAGCCATGATGGGGTCATAGAACCTTCCTAATCGATTGAAATCAAATATATGTTTATTTTTTATAGAGTTGTTTTAATGATGATATGGCAAGAAAAGGGTAACGCTATATACAATAAAGTTATAGCTTATACCTCATGGATTTCGAGTTGTATTGAAGCGGCAAGGGAGCGGCAAATTTGTCGGGAACAAAAAAATAGATATAAAGAAGCAGCGAGCCGAATGATGGTTGAAGAAAAACTAATTGATGTGCTGTTTGGTTAACGCGTGTTTTGGGCGGTTAGCCTATTAATCATTAATCCACCTATTTTATTAAGGTTGGCGTGAAAATTTATTAAATAAAATACTTATAAACGCTAATTATTTATTGATGGTAGGTTTAATTGTTTATCTCGCTGGTACTCATAATTTTGTAAATAATCATATATTTATTTATATATAAATCATATAGTTAAATTATTTTTTTTGGTTTTTCAATAAGCTCTCGATTATAATTGTGCATTTAAAATTACAGTTTAAGAGCCAAAAACTTGTTTTTTATATTTGTGTTGCATAATTTTTACTATGAAATTTGTTTTGAAATAATCATGAGTATTGTTATCTGACTTTATATGTGGGTGATGACTATGAGATTAATATAAATGCATTTGCGCTTCACAATATAACTCTATTTGGTGTGGTCTAAGGGGATATTGAGTTTCAAATGACTGCGTTAGCCCATTGAAACAAATTAATTTCATTTTTTAGGTGCGAAAATTTATTTCTTTTGGGAGCGCGTAAATAATACCATTTATTTATTTGGGTGACTTAATGAAAAGCAAATTATTTAAACCAACTATTTTGGCGTTTTTAATTAGTGCAGTTTCAATACCATACTCTTTTGCTGATGGTAGTGATAAGGGTGAAGGATCGACCATTGCTAATGGTGTTAACAAGTCTACTGCGTTCGGTTCATCGGAAGTTAAAGAGGGCTCTAGTTTTTCTACTGCGTTGAGCGCCAGTAAAGTTCACGAGAACGCTGTCCAGTCTACTGCGTTGAACCACAGTGAGGTTCATAAGAACAGTAGAGCCTCTTTTGCATCAAGTGGCTCTACTGTTCAACAGGACAGTGAGGGCTCTTCTGCAATAAGTGCCTCGAACGTACATCGAAACAGTGAGAGGTCTTTTGCGGCGAACCGTTCTAATGTTGGTCGAAATAGCTCTCGCTCTGCTTCGTTGAGCTCCTCATCGGTTGGTAATGAAAGTGAAGGCTCTTTCAGTGCTAGTGGCGCGAAGGTTGGGGATAAGAGCAAATACTCTGTAGCTATCGCTGATAGCGCGGATGTTGCTTCTAATGCAGAAGGTGGTATTGCAATAGGAAACAAGGCGTCTTCACAGCAGAAAGGCAGTATTTCTTTAGGAGTGGGGACTGCAGCTTCTCATCTCGACTCAGTCGCGATTGGTACTGGTGCTAAAACGGATAAAGATAATTCCGTTTCATTCGGGGATAAAGATAACGCTTCATTAAATAAGCAGCTGAAGAATATTGCTGATGCTACAGATGATCAAGATGCGGTGACTTATGGGCAGTTTAAAACACTGGAAGATGAAGTAAAGCATGCTGTTGCAGTTAAAGTGCCAGAGGAAGCTCAGAAAGCAGTGAAAGATGCATCGGCAGCAGTAATAGATGCAAAGGCAGCAGTAACAAAGGCATCAAATTCGGCAGAGAGAGCGGAAACTGCGGCAGGGAAAGCGGAAGAAGTCGCAGAACAGGTGGATCAAAAAATCACTGCTGCTGTAGGTTTAGTCGATAAGGAATCAAAAGAATTAATAGATAAAAAAACAAAACAAATAGACCAAAAAGTAGATGAAACAACAAATCAGCTAGATAAAAAAATAAAGGAGAATGCTAAGCAAACAGAAAAGGAAACCGATGCACTGTTTAAATACGCTCAGAAGTTAGAAACAGACTACGATGGTGCTCGTGTTGATACTAGAAACCAATTTAACGCATTAGAAACCGAAATGCGCCAAGGCTATAATAGGTTAGACAGTAGGATTAATAACGTAGAGAAACGCGCTAATGCCGGTGTTGCCAGCGTCGCTGCAATGACCAACATTCCGTACAATAATGCCCATCGTTTTAGTGTTGGTATGGGTTTGGGGAAATATCGTAACGGTAATGCTGTCGCGATTGGTGCTCAGGCTAAAGTGACCGAGAATGTAAACCTTAGGGCATCTACAAGCTGGAACAATGATAAAGGCGCAGTTGTGGGTGCAGGTATTGCAGTTGGTTGGTAATCTTACAAAGTTAACTATCTCTTCAGGTGCCAATGGCACCTGTTTTTTTTTCTTATCAGCTTGAGAATGATGAAATTAAGAAATATCTCACCCAGAAAAAATGATTGGTATATGTGAATTATAAGCCATTAGATTAATTTAAAGTTATAAATAAATTTGTATTATTTTGTGATTGTTTTATTTTATTGAAGAATAATATAAATGCGTTTTATGAATAATAATTCCTTTGTCTAATTGTAAACAGTAGATTTGTTCTTTTAGTAAAATATAAAATCGGCACTCAATTAATTATAGAGTCATTGCGCTAGCTAAAACCCTCCAGATTTAATATGAGATAATTATCTTTGCAGTGAGTATAATTAAGTGGTTGTTATGAATAAAACTTGATTTATATATATCGATAGTATTTAATTCCCTTTGCATTAACAGCTTTATGAGGTTACTGCCTGAGCTTACGCTTTACTATATATAATAAATAGTTATTTATTGGTGGTGTAACTATTTGCGATAGGAATGGTGGGCATTTGATCAAGGAAAAATTCAAATGGTTAATTCTACCATATTACCGTTATGTATAATAAGTGCAGTAACCCTTCATTGCGGGCCATAATAAATATGGCCCAGAGAGTATTAATTTAAAATAACTAAGATATAGGCTAATAACCTAGGTTTAATTACATCCGTGAATATGTTAGGTCTATATCCTTGATTGTATTTATGAATGAATTTATTTGTATTTATATTATGGAGGAATAATGCGAAAATTTTTATTGAAAAAAACGAGTCTGGCGATTTTAATTAATGCTGTTTTTATAACATACTCTTTTGCTGGTGTGACGGAATATATTGAATCAGGAAATATTAAGGACTCGTCTGCACGCATTAGAAGTGAAAAACCAACAGGAAAAGATTTTGATGCCTACTTAAAAGAAGATGCTAATAAACCTGTTTTCAACGAAATTAAGTTGTCAAGGCAAGACTTTGAATCTTTAAGTTCAGTTGCGTTGGGTAAAGGTACAATTGAGTCCCTTTCTTCATATTCTACTGTATTTAATGCTTCAACGATTGGGTGGGGAGGTTTTAAATCAACTGCAATGAACCAATCGAAGATTGGTTATTGGAGTCAATACTCAACTGCATTTAACGGGTCGGCTATTGGAACAGTAAATTATTATTCTTTTGCGGCTAACAAGGCGACTATTGATTCCAATAGCCCATATTCTTTGGCTATAGGTTACGAAGCGAAAGTTCATGGCAATGCAGAGCATAGCCTTGTAATAGGACAAAATGCAACTTCGTTTCGGAAAAATGGTATTGCTTTGGGACAAGATGCGACTGCTAATGAGGAAAACTCAGTTGCTATCGGTAAGAACGCTAAAACGGAGAGAATGAACTCCGTTTCATTCGGAAATAAAACGAATGCATCACTAAATAAACAGTTAACAAATATTGCAGATGGTACAGAGGCTCAAGATGCAGCGACCTATGGGCAATTGAAAGCATATGTAACTGCTAATAATTCATTTTTTTCGAATAAAGATTCAGATGGCAATGTTTCATATTATGTCGGAACTTTTAATTCAGATGAAAAAAATGCTGTGTCATTTGGTGATGAGGCGCCTGAAAAAGGAGAGCTTGCTGAAGGTAAGAAGCAATTACGGCTAATTAATATTGCTGATGGTAAAGATGCTCACGATGCAGCAACTTATGGGCAGATGAAGGAAAATATATTCTTTTTTTCGAATTCTAATACAAAAATCCCAGCGTCATATTATGTGGGGAATGCTTCTTTTGAATCTACTGAACCCAATGTCGTGTCATTTGGTGATAAGGCACCTAAAGATGGAAAACTTGCTGACGATAAGAAGCAATTACGGCTAATTAATATTGCTGATGGTAAAGATGCTCATGATGCAGCAACTTATGGGCAATTGGAGAATGTAGAAAAACGATTGAATTCTTCGATGCAGGATTTAGAAGATAATGTGCAAAAATCTGAGAAGAATGCGGCACAGTCTGAGAAAAATGCGAAAAAATCAGCGCGTGATGCGTATAACTTTGCAGAAGTAGCGGCAGAAGCAGCGGATGGTGCGATAGCTGCAAAGGAAGCAGCGGAAAAGTCGACGCAGGAGGCGGAGGGTTTTGCGAAAGACGCGGACAAGTCAAGGGAGAAGGCGGAGGGTTTTGCGAAAGACGCGGACAAGTCAAGGGAGAAGGCGGAGGGTTTTGCGAAAGAAGCGAATGAATCAAAGGAAGCCGCAGTAGACGCAGCCCGGGAGGCTAAAAAGACCGCAATAGAAATGGACAAAAAAATTAACTTAGCAGCTGAGAAAGCCAGTCAAGAAAAAGTCAAAGAAGTCGAAGAAAAAGCAGAAAAACTAGACCAAAAAGTAGAAGAGAAGACAAAAGAGGTCAAAAAAGAAATCAAGAAAGAATCTGACGAATTGTATAAATACGCTCAGAAAATGGAAAAAAATGCTAATGAAAATGCTGAGAATCTTAATAAAGAATTAAGAGCAGAAATGAATCAAGGCTTTAATAAGTTAGACAACAAAATCAATCGGGTAGGAAAACGCGCTAATGCTGGTATTGCTGGTGTCGCAGCAATGACCAATATCCCATACAGTAATACTGATCGTTTTAGTGTGGGTGTGGGATTAGGAAAATACCATGATGGTAGTGCGATTGCGGTTGGTGCACAGGCTAAACTGACTGAACATGTCAATTTCAGGGCTTCTACCAGCTGGAATAATGACGAAGGAGCCGTCATGGGAGCAGGGATTGCAATTGGTTGGTAATATACTCGTCATATAACTTTTTATCAGGTGTCGTTTGGCACCTGATTTTTTTTGTGTGCTAAACAGGCGTTCTGTGCCTAAGGTTGTGCGCTTTGCCAGTAATAGCAATGAGGGGATTTTTGGGCGCTGATGTTGAAACTGACATGCTTAGGAAAAGCCGAGAGAACAGTAAGCTGTATGTGATTAAAACATCGATTGGGCTGTGCTTGTAAATAATAGAAATCTGTTTGAAAGGAATAAAGTAATACAGCCAACAAGGGGAAATTTGAATGATAAGGGCAAAAACCACCTTTTCAGAGGAATAAGTAAAATTTTTAAGGAAATTTAAACCGAACAGTGAATAGAGGCAAAATGCAGTTATGCGAACTCGAAAGCATGTATTTAAGAGTGGGATAGGGTACGAACATGGCACTGTGCTGTAAGAGGACAGCGGGTATGAACCCGCTATCTATTCGATTGATTAAAAACGATATTGAACGCCAGCGGAAATAGTATAGTTTGTATTACTTATACCACTAGCATTGTCAAAGGTTTTAGAAGTACGCTGACTATGATCAGTAATGTGTACATTCCCTTTTTTATTGTTGTCGAATTTATTCCAGCTTAGCTCACTGAATATTTTTACATTCGGAGTAATGTAATATCCGGCATCAACCCCAATAGAATAATAGCGTGAGTTATTGACTTCTGCTTTGTGAGTTTTATTGGTGTTGAGATGTTCATCTGTGTCTTTTGCTTGAACCCACGGGCTAAATTTCAGCAACGCATTAAATTCAAAGTCTTGGTAACGGTATTGTCCGGCCAATCCCAAATAAGGATTGTTAAATTTTTGTTTGTAAGTGATGATGGTTTTGTTCTCGAATGTGCGGGGATTATTTTTATATACACCATGCCCACCAGTCGCCTCCCAACTGAAATCAGTTTGCTGATAACCAAAAACTCCACCGAGCTTATATTCTGGCTGTTTTAATATCCAACCTTTTACATTGATATCAAATTCGCTGGCACTATTCAGCGCAGTATTTTCGTGATGAGACCAGTGAGTCCATTTAGATTGATTGGCTTTTTCCCAATCATAATTGTCCATTTTTCCACTTTTGGATGATGATGCATACCAGCCGCGAACGTTCAGGGTTAAATACGGCAGGGCATCCCAGGCCAGATCACCTTTAATAACCGCAGTATTTTTCACTCTCCATTTCAATTCACTAAGCTTACGCCCTGAGTATGGGCTATATACATATTCATTTGATTTAGCCGAAAGTATGCCCAATGAAGTACTGACTGATACACTATTTGAATTGAAGTTATCCGGGCTGGTATTTTCAACTTGTGTTTTTTGCGCTGCTTGTGCGATTTGCGCAGCAGACAGGCCAATAATACCTAAAGCAACTAAATTAAGTTTCATTGATAATGGTTCCTAGTTTATAAATACTTCAATCATTTATGATTTCAATATTTGGTTATCTTAATATATTGAGAATATGATTTTTAAAATTTTTCTCTGAGTGTTATTTTGTCTACTAAATATATATTCCGATCCGTTTTCATTTCGTTCGGATGAAAATAAATCACAATAATTCCATATTGTTATGATCATATTTTGTAGATGTTATTTACTCGAAAGGCCATTTTACTAACACATTTTGTAAATGTTTTCCATATTGTTTGATTAAATAATTATTTTGGGATTGTTTTATTATTTGTTAATTTTATTAAGTTTTAATTTAATATTTATATGAGTTATCTTTCAAAATTAATGTATGAAAATTTATATTTATTTTTTTATGGATAATATGGATGGTATTTCCTTGTCGCATAATTTAAGAGCCTAATTCTATTAGGCTCTTATTCCATCTATTTAGTGGGTTACTATTTGTATCATTACTATTTGTATCGTTACTATTTGTGATGGTGCTATTCAGTATATTATTCAGGAAAATATTTATCCCAAATTACCTGATAAGTGCCGTCTGCTTTTATTTCCATAATGGCTTTATCGACGGCGGTTTTTAGTTCAGTATCATTTTTGCGAAACAGCACGGCAGTTTTTGCGGCTTGAGCATCGGTGGCAACAATTTTTACCGGTGCATCCGGACGATGCTTTTTGTAATCGAGATATGACAGTTTATCGTTGATGGTTGCATCAGCGCGGCCTGTGCTCACTAGTTCAATTTCCTGACTAAAACCGTTGGCACTGATAATGTCGGCACCATAATGTCTGGCTATTTGGGCAAAATTATTGGTCAGGGTATGGGATGATCGTTTTCCTTTTAGATCACTAAATGTCTTAATATCGTTATTGTTTGTCCGGGTGATTAATACCGCTTCTGAAATAACATAAGGTTGGGAGAAACTGTATTTCTTCTCACGCTCTGGTGTAATGGCAATTTGGTTCATCACCGCATCGGAACGCCCGGCATCAAGACCACTAATCAGCCCATCCCATTTGCCTTCAATAAACTCAGGTGTGACTTTCATGCGCTGTGCGATTTCCCGACCTATTTCCACATCAAATCCAGTCAATTTTCCAGAAGCGTCATGATAACTGAATGGGGCATAAGCACCTTCTGTTCCTATCTTGAATACGCCTGTAGCATAAATAGAGGCAAGGGTGGTTTCAGGAGAGGAGTGTTTAGAGGTAGGTTGCGTAGAGGTAGGTTGTGTAGAGGTAAATTGGGCGTAAGCGATATGGGTGAAGCCAAATTGGACGATACCCGCCAATAAGATATTGAGTATGAATTTCATTTTATCTCTCCGAAAGAAAGCTGTTGTTTTTGCTTGCTTTTGCAATAACGGTTTTGTGATAACAGTTTTCACTATAACGGGAATATAAAAACCTTTATATATAAAATAATGTTATATCATAGAGGGTTAATGACATATGATTTAGGGTGAATTTGTATTGTAAGTCATGTTTATTATCAGATGGCTGATTTCAATTAAACAGAAGTATGTCACAAATATTCCTGAAAAAATTGTCATGACATAATGGTCTGATATATTTTGGTTTCTCTGTTCATAATATATGGCAATGAAATAGCTATCTTTTTATATAAAACCCATTGGGTATGGATCGATTATTTCACACCGTTAAATTCAATTATCAATATAGGTGCCAAGTGTTAAACCCATTATTCCGAAAGGGTATGGTTCACTCTTTACCTGTCTGTATCTCTTTCTTTCTTATTTTTGTGTCGATTGGCGCACTTTATCAAAGTCATGGCATTCCATTATTGGAAACGTTGGTTGGATCATTATTAATATATGCCGCCCCATTGCAGGTAGCTGCGGTTGGTTATTTGGCTGATGGCGCATTGTTTTCTGTGATCATTCTGGCTTTGTTGGTCAATTTTCGTTTTTTCCTGATGGCAATGGTGATGACGCAATATTTTCAGGGCATACCAAAACGGAATATTTTATTGGCGATGCTGGGATTTAGTGCCAGCACGTATACGGTGACACATTCACATATTTCTGCGTCTGCGGGAAATATGGCGGATGGGAAATCTCAGTTTCATTTTTATCTGGGGGTTGCCATTCCTTGTTTTGTGATTACATTTTGTGCCACTTTACTGGGGTATATTTCAGCAGAACATTTGGAGTATGAATCCCTTTCTCTGTCTTTGGTGATGTTGGTTCCCATTCATTTTGCCTCTCTGACTGCCAAACGATCGGGCAAGGATATGTCGGTGCTGGCAACGGTAATGGGGGGAGTGTGTGCGCCGCTATTGAATGAAATGGATATGAAGTTAATGGATCTGGCGTTGCCGATTTTGTGCGGGGTTGTGATTGCAGTTATTGAGCGGAATCTGAGCAAGGATAAAGCATCATGATGTTGTTGATTGTCGTCATGGGGTTAGTGAGTTTCGTGTTAAGGATAGCTCCTTTTTTGGTCAGTAATCATCGATTGTTTAAAGGAAAGGGGTTGCTGATTACTTCATTGGATTATGCCATCTGTTTTATTTTGGGAACCATTATTGTCAATATTTCCCTGAATAAATTATCTCTGAGTGAATTAATTTACCACTTTAATTTTAAATATGTAATTGCGTTGATAACGGTAGTTCTGGCTTATTTTATCAGTAAATATACGGATTCAATTTTAAAGAGTTTGGGGTTTTCGTTAGTCTTCTTTATGGTTGTACAGCGGTTATTAAGCTAAAAGTGAGATGAGATAAAAAACCACTGCAATTTTACTTGCAGTGGTTTACATGGATAAACGTTAACTAAAATAAATTACAGCGCAGCGATCGTTTCTTTCTGTGCCAGTAATTTTTCTTTTGCCGCGTTATTGGTTGCCAGACGCTCACGCTCTTTGGCAACAACCGCTTCCGGCGCACGGCTGACAAAACCTTCGTTAGCCAGTTTGCCTTCAATGCCGCCAATCTCTTTATCCAGCTTCTCGATTTCTTTATCCAGTCGTGCCAGCTCTGCTTCTTTATCAACCAGACCAGCCATTGGGATCAGGATTTCTGCTCCGTTGATAAGCTTGGTAACAGAAACCGGTGCGTCTTCACCTGCCGCCAAAACGGTAACAGCAGAAAGGCGGCCCATCGCCTGAATAAAGTTGAGGTTTTCAGCCACACGGCGTTGTGCATCTTCGTTTGCATCACGCAGCAGAACTTCCAGTGGTTTGCTCGGCGCGATATTCATTTCTGCACGAATGTTACGTACCGCAATGATGGCTTCCTTGATCCACTCCAGATCGTTCAGCGCCAGTTCATCTACTTTTTCCTGAGAGAATTCAGGGAAAGATTGCAGCATGATGGTATCGGCATCAATGCCTTTGACCACTTTCACACGCTGCCAGATGGTTTCGGTGATGAATGGAATGATTGGGTGCGCCAGACGCAGCAAGCCTTCCAATACTTCAATCAGGGTGTGGCGAGCCGCACGGACTTCCGCTTCTGAACCTTTGTTGATTGCAGGTTTGGACAGCTCCAGATACCAGTCACAGAATTGGTTCCACGTGAATTCGTAAAGAATATTCGCAGCAATATCGAAACGGTAAGTATCCAGTGCTTCGCGATAGGCTTTTACGGTCTGGTTGAATTCTGCCAAAATCCAGCGATCTGCCAGAGAGAATGACATTTCACCGCCGTTTTGGCCGCAATCCTGCCCTTCGGTGTTCATCAACACAAAACGGCTGGCGTTCCACAGCTTGTTACAGAAGTTGCGGTAACCTTGCAGGCGCTTCATGTCCCAGTTGATGTCACGGCCTGTTGAAGCCAGTGCAGCCAGTGTGAAACGCAGGGCGTCAGTACCGTGGGCTTCAATGCCTTCCGGGAACTGCTTTTCAGTGCGCTTACTGATTTTTTCAGCCAACTGTGGCTGCATCATATTGCCGGTACGTTTTTCCAGCAGGTCTTCCAGAGAAATGCCGTCAATCATGTCCAGCGGATCGATAACGTTCCCTTTGGATTTTGACATCTTCTGGCCTTCGTCATCACGGATAAGACCCGTCATGTAGACCGTTTTGAATGGGACTTGTGGTTTGCCGTTTTCATCTTTGATGAAGTGCATGGTCATCATGATCATGCGGGCAATCCAGAAGAAAATAATGTCGAAGCCACTGACCAGCACATTGGTTGGGTGGAAAGTTTTCAGGGCTTCAGTCTGCTCAGGCCAGCCAAGGGTGGAGAACGTCCACAGGCCGGAGGAGAACCAAGTATCCAGTACGTCTTCGTCTTGGCTCAGAATGATGTCTGCGCCCAGATTGTTTTCGCGGCGGACTTCTTCTTCATCGCGACCAACATAGACGTTGCCTTGCGCGTCATACCATGCCGGAATACGGTGACCCCACCACAATTGGCGGGAGATGCACCAATCCTGAATATCACGCATCCAAGAGTAGTACATGTTTTCGTACTGTTTCGGCACGAACTGGATGTCGCCGTTTTCAACGGCTTCGATGGCTGCTTTAGCCAGTGGTGCCGTGCGGACGTACCATTGGTCAGTCAGCATTGGCTCGATAACCACGCCGCCACGGTCGCCATAAGGAACCGTCAGGTCATGGGGTTTAATCTCAACCAGCAGACCTTGTTTTTCGAACTCAGCCACAATCGCTTTACGGGCAGCAAAACGCTCCATGCCACGGTATTCAGCAGGAATGTCGCTTGAGTAGATTTCAGAAACTTCACCGTTGCTATCGAACACTTCTGCGGCTTCGCGGATGTCGCCGTCAAAAGTCAGGATGTTGATCATTGGCAGGCTGTGGCGCTTACCGACTTCATAGTCATTGAAGTCGTGGGCTGGTGTGATTTTTACGCAGCCAGTGCCTTTTTCCATGTCTGCATGCTCATCACCGACGATAGGAATGCGGCGGTTGATCAGCGGCAGCAGGATTTCTTTGCCAATCAGGTCCTTGTAACGTGGATCTTCCGGGTTAACGGCAACACCGGTATCACCCAGCATGGTTTCCGGGCGCGTGGTGGCGACAATCAGATAATCCTTGCCTTCAGCGGTTTTCGCGCCGTCAGCCAACGGATAGCGCAAATGCCACATTGAGCCTTTGACTTCACGGTTTTCAACTTCCAAATCGGAAATTGCAGTGCGCAGCTTTGGATCCCAGTTTACGAGGCGTTTTCCACGGTAAATCAGATCGTCTTGATAAAGGCGAACAAAGGCTTCTTTAACGGCCTTGGACAGCCCTTCATCCATCGTAAAGCGTTCACGCTCCCAATCTACGGAGTTACCCAAGCGACGCATTTGATTGGTGATGGTGCCACCCGATTCCGCTTTCCATTGCCAGATTTTGTCGATAAAAGCGTCGCGGCCATAATCGTGGCGGGTTTTACCTTCTTCTGCCGCGATTTTACGCTCAACAACCATTTGTGTCGCAATACCTGCGTGGTCAGTGCCTGATTGCCACAGTGTATTTTTACCCTGCATGCGCTGGTAACGCACCATCGTATCCATAATAGTCTGCTGGAATGCGTGACCCATATGCAGGCTGCCGGTGACGTTTGGTGGCGGGATGACGATGCAGAAACTTTCGCGGCTGGTATCACCATTCGGCTTGAAGTAACCGCTCTGTTCCCAGTGCTTATAAAGGGGTTGCTCTATCTCTGTCGGGTTGTACGTTTTATCGAGAGATGGCTCAGATTGCGTTTGATTAGCGGGTGTCTTTTCCATTGTATCTTGATATTCAAAAGGTTGGCGGGGTTGCCATGGTCAAATTAAAGCCAACGCCACGATAGCATTTATATCGTTCGCGAGCTAACTGTTTTAGATTTTCATCAATAGGAACGAAGTCTATCACTTCATGGAAAGCTGTGGCAAAGTCTGCAAAATGAGGAAGCAGTGTCACCAGAACATCGCGGGGGGCGTTGCTCCTTTTTTGCGGCCAGCACAATTCCACTGGAGCGCCATAACGCGGGCCTTCTCCGGCAAGGTTGTGCGGCACAAATTGGCTTGGCTCCCGTTGCCACAAGGCTTCGTCCAACTTTTCGGCCTGCTGCTGGTTTTCACAAGCAATCAGAACCCGCTTCCCTGCCCGCCATTGGTCAGCAGCAAGCTGACATGCCAGCCATTCATGTGGCTGCAATTCATCGGAAAATGATGATTGTTCCGATAACGGCTTTTCCGGCTTAAGTTGTTCTGACTCAAGCTTTTCCAACAAATAGAAGGTGGCGTTTTTCATATTTTCTTGGTTACAAGATTGCGGGAAACAGTGACGGAAAAGGGTATTGCAGATGCAATACCCTTAATTTCACTCATTCCTTCAATGCGGTTGTGCACATTTTTATTAAGCAAAATATGCACTGACTGCATTAATCATCAGAATTCAAACCTGAGCGATTTAACAGGAATTGTGACAAGAGCGCAACCGGACGGCCGGTAGCGCCTTTCGCTTTACCTGAACGCCATGCTGTACCAGCAATATCCAGGTGTGCCCAATTGTATTTGCCTGTAAAGCGAGCCAAAAACGCACCAGCGGTAATTGCACCACCTGCACGCCCACATGAGTTCACCATATCAGCAAAATTGGATTCCAGCTGCTCGGTATATTCATCCCCCAACGGCAGGCGCCATGCACGATCTCCCGCTTGTTCAGAAGCGTTCATCAGCTCATGTGCCAGCGGATTGTGGTTGGACATCAAGCCAGTATAGTGGCTGCCCAGTGCAACAACACAAGCACCGGTCAATGTGGCGACATCAATGACCAGCTCAGGGTCAAAACGCTCAACATAAGTCAGCGCATCACACAGAACCAGACGGCCTTCTGCATCGGTGTTGGTGACTTCGACAGTTTGACCGGACATGGTGGTCAAAATGTCTCCCGGACGATACGCCCGCCCGCCTGGCATGTTTTCGCAGCCAGCCAGCACACCAATGACGTTGATCGGCAATTGCAGCTCGGCAACAACACGCATGGCACCATAAACTGAAGCAGCGCCGCACATGTCATATTTCATTTCCTCCATGCCTTCTGCTGGCTTGATGGAGATGCCGCCGGAGTCAAAAGTCAGTCCTTTGCCCACCAACACGATAGGTTTCGCATTGGGGTCTTTGCTGCCCTTATATTCCATGATTGACATCAGGGATTCATTCTGTGAACCCTGACCAACTGCCAGATAGGAATTCATGCCAAGCTCTTTCATCTGCTCTTCGCCAATGACTTTGGTTGCCAGATTGTCGGCATTGTCAGCAAGCTGGCGCGCCTGTGAAGCCAGGTAGGCGGCATTACAGATATTGGGTGGCATGTTGGCCAGATCTTTTGTCGCCTTGATACCGGAAGCAATGGCAAGGCCGTGCTGAATGGCGCGTTCACCGCTGGTTAATTCGCGGCGGGTCGGTACATTGAACACCATTTTGCGCAAAGGGCGACGCAGCTCATTTTTACTGCTCTTGAGCTGATCAAAAACATACAGTGACTCTTTGGCCGTTTCGACCGCCTGACGGACTTTCCAGTAGTTGTTGCGCCCCTTCACGTGCAGTTCAGTCAAGAAGCAAACTGCTTCCATTGAACCTGTTTCGTTAAGGGTGCTGATCGTCTTCTGAATAATTTGCTTATATTGACGCTCATCCAGTTCACGTTCTTTTCCACAACCAACCAGTAAAATACGCTCAGACAGCACATTAGGAACATGATGCAGCAACAAGGTCTGACCCACCTTGCCTTCAAGTTCCCCGCGGCGTAATAAGGCACTGATATAGCCGTTACTTATTTTGTCAAGCTGCTCTGCGATAGGGGAAAGGCGGCGTGGTTCAAATACGCCGACAATAATACAGGCACTGCGCTGTTTCTCCGGGCTACCGCTTTTTACACTAAACTCCATGCGTTCTCCTGAATCTTAAAGACAAAGACGGATACAATCGCTAAAATATCACGTTCCGCATTAATTCATCCCAAAGAAAAGTAACTGTTATGTTAAGCTAAACACATTATTTTTTGGTACTTGGCTAACGATAAGTATATTCTAATTGGGAACCAATATATGGGATGCTTTGGTATCATTTTAGCAATGAGGAAGCCAAACTTATGCATATAAATGGTAGATATACGACGAAGTTAGCGACTTTCCTGCAAAAAGACAAGTTTTCACAGGCGTAATAAGCGTGATCATCATTAGATATCTAGTACGGGAAACCCTAAAAAGCCAAATCGCAATACTTTTCATCTTATTGCTGATCTTTTTCAGTCAGAAATTAGTTGATGTATTGGGGGCGGCCGTAGAAGGAAATATTCCCGCAAATTTGGTTCTATCGTTGTTAGGTTTAGGCGTGCCGGAAATGGCGCAGCTTATTTTACCCCTGAGTTTGTTTCTTGGGGTATTAATGACGTTCAGTAAACTTTACACCGAAAGCGAGATCACCGTCATGCATGCCTGTGGGTTGGGCAAAAGTGTCTTGGTGAAATCAGCACTTATTCTGGCTTTAATCACATCCGCGCTGGCTGCTGTCAACGTTACCTGGCTCACTCCGTGGTCTTCTAAATATCAGGCACAAGTCTTGGCGGACGCCAAAGCCAATCCCAACCTTGCTGCGATGATGGAAGGGCAGTTCAAGCCTTCCCGTGATGGCAATATGGTGCTCTATATCGGCAACGTGAAGGGCAAAACCTTTGAGAATGTATTCCTTGCCCAGCTCCACCCGTCGAACGACCAACGTCCGTCTGTTGTGATTGCGGATGGCGGCCATATGGAAGAAAGCCCGAATGGGAATCAGATAGCGGTACTCCATCAGGGAACCCGTTATGAAGGCACTGCAATGTTGCGTGACTTCCGCATCACTGAATTCACCAACTATCAGGCAGTTATTGGGCATCAGAAAGCCGATATCGATAGCAGTAAGGTTGAGCAAAAATCGATTGGGCAACTCTGGCATGATACGGATAACGACTCCAAGGCAGAGTTTCACTGGCGCCTGACGTTGATTGTCTCTGTATTAACGATGGCGTTGATGGTGGTGCCGTTGAGTGTCGTGAATCCCCGCCAGGGGCGCATACTCAGCATGCTGCCGGCGATGTTGCTCTACCTGATTTTCTTCCTGCTGCAAAGCTCCCTGCGCTCCAATGGCAGCAAGGGGAAACTCGATCCTGTGTTCTGGATGTGGCTGGTCAACGGGGCGTATTTCGCCTTGGCTTTGGCTCTCAACCTGTGGGATACCGTACCCATGCGCAAACTGCGTTCACGCTTTAAGAATCAAGGAGCGTCATGATGTTTGGGGTATTGGACAGATATATCGGCAGGACAATTCTGCAAACCATTCTGATGACGTTGTTTATGCTGGTATCGCTTTCCGGCATCATCAAGTTTGTTGACCAGCTGCGGAAAGTCGGGCAGGGGGAATACACTGCACTGTCTGCCGGCATTTATACATTGCTGAGTGTTCCTAAAGATATCCAAATCTTCTTTCCGATGGCTGCCTTGCTTGGCGCGTTATTGGGTTTGGGGGCACTGGCAACACGCAGTGAACTGGTGGTAATGCAGGCTTCCGGCTTTACCCGTCTGCAAGTGGCGGGTTCTGTCATGAAAACCGCAATTCCGCTGGTTTTGCTGACAATGGTCATCGGCGAGTGGGTGGCTCCACAAGGAGAGCAGCTTGCCCGTAATTACCGTTCCCAAAAAATGTATGGTGGTTCGCTGATGTCCACCGCCAAAGGTTTGTGGGCAAAAGATGGCAATGATTTTATTTATATTGCAAGTGTGAATAAAGATAATGCCTTAAATGGTGTCAGAATCTATCACTTTAACGATGATAATAAATTATTATCAATAAGATATGCAGACTCTGCTGTATATGATAATGATAACCATCAATGGAAATTATCTCAGGTTGAAGAATCTGATTTAAATCAAGGTGAGCGCATCACCGGTTCACAACGCATTTCCGCAGATTGGGATAGCAAATTAACACCTGAAAAACTGGGTGTGGTTTCCCTTGAACCAGACGCACTCTCCATCCGTGGTTTACATCAATACATCGCATATCTGGAGCAGAGCCAACAGGATGCCGGGCGTTATCAACTCAATATGTGGAAGAAAATCTTCGCACCTTTATCGGTAGCGGTGATGATGCTGATGGCGCTTTCCTTTATCTTCGGGCCATTGCGCAGTGTGCCGATGGGATTTCGGGTTGTTGTGGGTATCAGCATGGGCTTTGTTTTCTATGTTCTGAATGAGATATTTGGCCCGCTCAGTCTGGTTTATAGCATGCCTCCAATACTGGGAGCACTCTTGCCAAGCCTGTTATTCTTTGGGGTGAGTGTTTATTTGCTTTTGAAGAAAAAATAGCAGTCATTAACCGAACTCTTATTAATATTTCTTATCGCTCTTGCGTTTAAACGTGAGGGCGATTTTTATTTCCCATATAAAATAAATTTATCATAATGAATTAGAAAATGCCGATAAGACTGGCTTCCATAATATCTATTCATGTTATTTAATTAATAACAAATTAATTTTATTAAAAATAATAAAATTACTATTTGGTATTAATCAGTTTATAGTGATAAATATAGTGATGGAAATAGCGATAAGAACTGAAGCATTAGATTGCTCATTGGTTTTTGTGGGGTATTCTCATGAAATATATATTTTTTTCTCCAAATGAATTTCACGTTTTTGAAGATAGGCCTGCAGAATTTCCTCATGAGAGGCGATTGACTGTATCGGCACGTGGCTGGCCCGGTTGCTTTGCAGCGTTGGACGAAGAGATATCTCCAGACAGATTGAAATCAATTTTATGTAGCCATCTTGATATTTTTATGTATCGTCACATTCGTTTGTTATTTTGCCATTCAGCAGATAAGGAAGGATGGTTTACAGGCTCTTTTGCAGAAAAATTCTCAAGATTACTACCTGCCGCAATAATTGAAGCCTATTTAGGGACATTGCATGTACGTACAATTGATTTTCCAGACATGAACTACAAGAAAATTTCACGACCAAATGCGAATTATCACATTGACTATGAAAAAAATTCTCAAGGTAAATATATTGGCAAGGGAGCAAAACAAACATTGATGTTTGACTTTGAACCTAAATATGCAACACAAAGTATGTTTCCTACTAACTCCGATGGTGAAGCTCAAAAAGCATGTTTTGAATCAACTCTGAAGAGTTGGGAAGAACAATTTGAGACCTGTGACCCGGTCTGTATCAAGGATATATTGAGTAGCCGATTATTTTTTTGTAAAGGGCAATCAAGCGAAAACATCAAAGATTTTCTATATAACTTGCCATGATAGAAATAATTCTTATGGGTATCACTAACCAGAGTTTTGTATCCGTAAAGCTCTGGTTAGCATATTTTAAATATATTCAGTAGAAGCACCGCTCCAACTTGCCTTGCATACATTGCTGTTTACTGTGGGGAGCCATCATATAGCAATAGATATTATTGTTGTTGTAAAAGAGCTTCATTGTCTATCACAGGGTCAGAATCGGGCTTGCTAAATTGCTTGGTGAGATAGAAACGAGTGTGATGATGTGCGTATCCTTCAAGTACACCGTAGGCTTTGTAACCTAATTTCTCATAAAAGCCCTTCGCTTGAAAATTATAAGTATCCACATAAGCCATATGACAAGATCGATTTAAGGCCTCTTTCTCAGCTTGTAATATAAGCTGTTTTCCCAGACCTTTTTTACGATACTTATCATTGACCCATAAATATTGAATCTCAAGACTTTCCCAAAAAGTTCTGGATACAAGCCCTGCAATGATTTGATTGGATTTATCAGTAAAATAAATAAATAGAGGCTTGAGATCTACATTGCCATGTTGATGGTTATATTCCCAAAGTCTTTCAATTATATACTCTTCAATTTGCTCATTTTGGGCATCGCTAATATGCATGTTCATTTTTTAAATTCCTGTTAATTAAAATTATTAAAAATTATATGAAACTGGAATTAAAAGCCTGTGATATATTAACTATCATTTTTGATAGTTTATTTTTAATAGTGTTTCCCGCCTGCTTTAGCGTTGATAAAAAATAACACTTATCTAGGGTGTCAGCAGGGAAATAAGCCAACACTTTGATATAAAAGCAAACGTAATACAAATACTATAGTAGTATAATTTATAACCGTATTTTAATCTGGTTTTTCATATGCTTTTGGCTTTTTATATGTTATTTGGTCTATTGCTTATTGATTTATTTTTATTTTGAATTTTTAGTTAACTAATGTTTGTGTTACTTTTTTAGTTCATTTTAAAAATAACTTCATGTAATAAAAGATGTAATTCAATAAATAAAAAATATTAAATAATAAGTAAAATGTTAGATATTATATAATTATTAGGGAGTGATTGTTTTGGTATTATTCATACTCCGTATGATACGGAAAATTGACTCCATCAATAAATGCCGTCGAATTTTTTAGGAAATCCACCCCAATACTATTGGGTTGAAACTTCATCTATGAGTCTATTTTATCCTGAATTTTCATTGCGATTAGACTGAGTTCCATATTAAATGAAACCCAGTCTGTCATTTGACTATCGAGCCAATTACGCTAAACCTGATTATGATTGCGGGCCAATGCGGTCACTAATTCATTAACTCCACTCGTTATACGGCTAAATTTACTTTGCTCTTTGCGCGTCATAACGACAAACACCCCAATATTCTGCTCCGGGATCATCGCCATATAAGTATTGAACCCACCTCCGCCGCCGGTTTTCTGATAAATACCGGGAATAGTGTCTTTGGCATCCATATACACCCAACCAAGACCAATGCCATCCGCCAAGCCGGCAACATCCATTCCTTTGATTGCTTTCAAATCCGCACGTTTAAAATAAATGCCCTGTTCACGGCTGGCGGTCTGTTTTCTCAATTGATTCTGGGAAGATAAAAACTGCTGCATCCAGCGCTGCATATCGGCGGGAGTGGAATAAATTCCGCCGCTGCCTGCGGCCGCAAGGGTATTCACGCAAGGGCTGGGTTTAATACCCTCCATCAAACGGGAACACTGGGATTGCGTAGGTGTCAGCGTGGTATCTTTCATGTGATAGGGGCGAGTGATTTCCTCTTTCAAAAGGCGGGAATAAGATTCGCCGGTTGCTTTGGAAAGCGCATCTGCCAATAAATCGTAAGCCAAATTAGAATACGAGGCTGTCGTTCCGGGAATAGCATCAAGCGTTGCGGTTTTCAGCCAGCTCCAGCGGTTGGATTGAGTCGGCCAGATAAACACAGGCCTCCCCCATTTTCCGCCTGGTTGTTCCCGTGGCAGCCCGCTGGTATGGCTTGCAAGGTGATACAACCGGATGGGTTGACCAGAGCCATAATTTGGCACACTGACGCCGTGATACGTGTACTTCTGCAACGGGTCGGTAATCCTGATACGTTCTTTCTGCGCCAGCTTAATCATCACTTCGCTGGTCATTAACTTGGTAATAGAAGCGATACGAATCAACGAATCCTGCCGGGGTTTCACGCCGCTCCCTGGATAAGTCTCCCCAAAACTGCGATGCACGACCTGATTATTATCGATCACCACCATTGCCATCCCTAAAGGATTACCCTCATCAAAGATAGATTGTGAATATTGATCGACCAATGTAACAGCCATTTTTTTGATAGCATCATTACCCTCAAAAACTTTCCACTTTTCAGGTTGTGGACTGACTTGCTGAGTTCTGCTCTGGTATGAACTGCCAGAATTAGCACAAGCTGAAAGTGCCCACGTCAGGGTGGAAATTGCACACAGTTTATATAGCCATTTTTTCATTTTTGAGTTAACCAATCACAGGTAGCGTTTAATTGGGAGAAAAAGCCGTTATTTGTTTTTCTTAAAAATCGCCAAAATGGCACCGATAACCAGGCCCAACAAGATGCCTGTCAAAATCCAACTGATGATTGTCATGATAATTTCCCTCATTGCAGTGTATTGTTTGGAATTATATAAGGAGTTTGTAGGTTGTCTATTGGCAGAAAAGGAATAGTAAAAGAGAAACTGGTGCATTTGGGGTAAGGAGCGGATGGATTTTGAGCAGTAATGATGAAAAAATGGCGCAACTGATTCTTTTTTCAACGCTTGAACAAAATTGAAAGGATAAATGTTGCGAATGCTCTTCTGACAGGTATAATCATTTCCGTTCTCCGAACCCTTCAGTGCCGAAGTGGCGAAATCGGTAGACGCAGTTGATTCAAAATCAACCGCCTTCGGGTGTGCCGGTTCGAGTCCGGCCTTCGGCACCATAAAACAAGACGCAAAATGAAGCGTCTTGTTTTATGTCTGAAATTTGGTATCTGCAAGTTTTTTCCTCATTTTTTTCACTCAATTTAAGTCAGTTTGATTTAATCTACATTTGCAACGTGCAGTCAATCATTAGTTCAGTTGTTAGACAACGCATAAATCCAGCCATGGCAGTGCGGACACTGTTTATTCCATATCTACAAACATCGTATATCACTGAACGTACTATTCGTTGTTGAAATTTCCGGCCGAGGGCTGGGTGTTTATGTACCTAGTCTATATAAATGACAAATGGCTGCTGTACTTTGCAAGGAAGCCCAGCTGGCGTGCTGCATCATTAAATCGCATTAAATAACTCCTCTATTCATCGCATAATAATTACCACAGGCAGAATAATAAAAATTACGGATGTCAATCGCCATACTCACACCTAATCATGTTCAATTTCCTCTAATAGAAACAAATTATTGCGATCGCATTCGCATCGTGGAAAATGCTTAACCATGTGCTGCCTTTATATCAACGAAATCAATAAATTTTATTAAAACACGGGATGGGGAATGGACAGGAACACTCAGGGATTTGCATCATACTGGCGCAATACTTTAGCTGATACCGAATTTGGCAAAGGGGCATTTGAGCGTAAAGATGCGGATAAATTCACTCGGTGGATGGACATCACTACGGGACGGCTGGATGAGGAAATTGTTTGCACGTTCTTTGAGGATGAAAGTGACTCGGTTAAAACGGTCAAGGTGTTGTTACGGCCAAAAGTCTGGGTCCGCTTGCTACAGCATGGCAAAGAGCGAACGACAGGAGCGCCGGGTATAGTCACGCCACTAGTGACGTTTGCGTTACTGAACCGAGAAGGTTTTTTGTTCCCTATGGAACCAACCACCATCCCTCGTGACCTGCTAGAACCGCTCCCCAAAGGTACTTTCTCAATTGGCGAAATGGAGCAGTACGACAAATACAAAACTACGCATAGTTCGGTCACCTTTGGCGTAGAAGATGAGCAACAATACCGCGCGGAAGATGACGAGCAGCGAGCTAAGCGTTATGAAAAACATCAGCAGCAGTGGCAAAAGTACCTTACTGAGGCAAACAATCTCTTGGAAAATGTGGCCGGAAAATGGGTCACCACCTATGAGCAATACGAACTGGCAGAGTATGGTTACATTATCAAAGCAAACCAGCCTGGCGGGGCCAGCCGCTATATCCTCTCCCTGTACGATCATCTGCTAGTGTGTAAAAAAGAGGTTCCGTTGTTGGCGCGCTTCGCCTCGACGGTCAGGCCGGCTGTGGAGCCACTGCTGGCCACTAATACGAGGTTCAGCGAGCGGCTGGGATATTCCGGGGATGAATTCCCTTTGGCTGCAGCGCAGCGCGACGCTTTGAATCATTATCTTACCCAGCAGATGGGTGATATTCTTGCCGTCAACGGTCCTCCGGGAACCGGGAAAACCACTTTAGTTCTCTCTATCATTGCCACCGAGTGGGCAAAGGCAGCCCTTAACAAAAGCGAACCACCCGTTGTAGTGGCCACGTCTACTAACAATCAGGCTGTAACCAATATCATCGAAGCATTCGGTAAAGATTTTGCCACCGGTACTGGAGTAATGGCTGGGCGCTGGCTGCCTGACTTGAAAAGCTATGGTGCCTATTTCCCATCGCAGAGCCGTAAGGCTGAATCGGCGAAAAAATACCAGACGGATGATTTTTTCAGCCGCGTTGAATCCATCGAGTACGTTGAAGATGCTCAAATCTTCTACCTTGAGAGGGCAAGGGAAGCGTTTCCGTCGATGGAATGCAACACCCCCGAACATGTCGTGACTCTCCTACATGAGTGTTTAACCACTCAGTTCACTCAGCTTCAGCAAATTGAGCGAGTATGGGACAGCTTGAATCGTATCCGCCAGGAGCGTAGCGCCATTAGCGAAGACCTCGACCAGTATATTCAGGGCAAAAGGGAGCGACTGCTCGACAGTACGGATGACATCGCATTGTTAACCCAAGGCAAAAAGCAGTGGCAGCAATACCGTGCCAGTGAGTCAATAGTGTATGCGCTCTTCTCCTGGATCCCTGCTGTTCGCACTAAACGCTATTATCAGATTAATCTCTTTATGGAAGCTATCTTTGGTACAAGAATGGCCGCGTTTGAGGGAAGCGTACCAGAAGGCATTGATGCGTATATCGACGGCCTGATTGTGCAGGCACAAAAGGAGCGGGACGAGTATCAGCAGAAAATCGATTTAGCTCAAGATGTTTCCCGACGAGAAAGCGAAGCCCTCCAGCAATGGTGCAAGTTGGCTCGGGCATTGGGGCATACAGGCGAAGAGGAACTGAGCCTGGCTGGAGCCGATATGCTTGCCGATACGCAGATCCGCTTCCCGGCGTTCCTACTGGCGACCCACTACTGGGAAGGTCGCTGGCTGATGGATATGGCTACTATTGATGATCTTCAAAAAGAGAAAAAACGCAAGGGGGCGAAAACCGTTAAGGCCCGCTGGCAACGCAGAATGAAGCTCACTCCATGTGTGGTAATGACCTGTTATATGCTACCTCGTCATATGGCAATCAGTGAATTTACAGGTGGTGCGAAGAAATTCGATGACAGCTATTTTTATAATTTTGCTGATCTGCTGATCGTCGATGAAGCGGGGCAGGTGCTCCCGGAGGTAGCAGCAGCCTCCTTTGCATTAGCGAAAAAAGCGCTAGTGATCGGTGATACAGAGCAAATCGCGCCTATCTGGAACAGTTTGCCCGGCATTGACATAGGCAATATGGTGGAAGAGAACATCCTTCCTGGTGGTACTCAGGAAGAACTGACGGACGCCTACGCAGCGATATGTGATTCTGGTAAAAGTTCGGCGTCAGGCAGCGTCATGAAGATCGCACAATTTAACTCGCGCTATCAGTATGACCCAGACTTAGCTCGTGGAATGTACCTGTATGAGCATCGTCGCTGCTTCGATAACATTATTGGTTACTGTAATACGCTCTGCTATCACGGTAAGTTGCAACCTAAACGAGGTGATGGAAAAGAGTTCCTTTTCCCTGCAATGGGTTATCTGCATATCGATGGTAAAGGCATGCAGGCAAACAGTGGGAGCCGTTACAATGCCTTTGAAGCTGAGACAATAGCAGCCTGGTTAGCAGCACACAAAGAGGAAATAGTTCGTCATTACGACAAACCTCTACATAAAGTGGTGGGGATCGTTACGCCTTTTTCGGCACAAGTCAACGCCATCAGACAGGCGTTAAGAAAGCTGGGTATTAATTGTTCAGATGATGAGCATTCGATGACAGTTGGAACGGTGCATTCCTTACAGGGGGCAGAAAGAGCTATCGTGCTCTTTTCTCCGGTCTACTCCAAACATGAGGATGGCGGGTTCATTGATAGCGACAGCAGCATGCTGAACGTCGCTGTATCCCGAGCTAAAGATAGCTTTTTGGTCTTTGGTGATATGGATTTGTTTGAGATCCAGCCAGCGTCTTCACCCAGAGGCTTGCTGTCAAAATACCTTTTCGCCTCTAAATGCCATGCCTTGCAGTTTGAATATAAAGAACGCAAAGATTTAAGCGCTGCGCAAACGCAGATTTACGCCCTACATGGCGTCGAGCAACACGATGCGTTTCTGAATCAAACATTCGGTACCATTGGGAAGAGCATTACTATCATCTCTCCTTGGTTGATCTGGCAAAAACTGGAACAAACTGGATTCCTGACGTCAATGATTCAGGCACGCTCGCGTGGTGTCGATATCACCGTAGTTACGGACAGAAATTTCAATATCGAACATGCTGATTACGAAAAACGTAAAGAGAAACAGCAACGTCTTCACGCCACATTGGAAAAACTGAACGAGATGGGCGTAACCACAAAACTGGTCAAGCGCGTTCATAGCAAAATTGTGATTGGAGATGAAAATCTACTGTGCGTAGGGTCATTTAATTGGTTCAGTGCTACGCGAGAAGAGAAATATCAACGGTATGATACGTCGATAGTTTATCGTGGTGAAAGCTTAAAAGGTGAAATCAAAACTATTTATTCCAGTTTGGAACAGCGTCAGCTCCAATGTTAGTGGTTGCCTGAACTGTGACATAATACGCCTGTTTCTATCAACAGGCGTATTCGCTTTTATGCGGTCAAAACACATAATCTGCAGTTTTAATGTTAATAGATCATAACAATATGATTTATTAGATATATCTTAAGAGCACCGTGGCAAGGTATGATGCTCCGTTAATAAAATAATTTAATGCCAAAAATCCCTATCACGGTCATGAGCACGTAAAAAGATTGCCTTGAGGATAGTCGTGAAAAACAGCCCTGCCTTGAAAGCCTGCACAGCAGTACAGATAACAAAAGAAATGTTACTGTTGAAGGAGGTAAATCATTTAATTGAGAGAGAATAGAGGAGGCCATTAGTAAATCTCCCCATTCCCATAGTGGAAAGCTATCCATTGTCTTTTCTGACTTTTCTCTGCTCCCATTTCTAACATAGCATCAATCAGAGCAGAAATTGTGCGATCAGAAATTGAATTTGAGTTGAGGCTAAATCTTTTATAGCTCCGTTTGTTACCTACAAAGGAAACCATTTGCTCAATTAAACCTTCGTTACAAATCCTGCTGAAGGTCAAACGCCCTCTATAACCTGATCTATTCAAAGTTCTTAGCAGTGAACGTATAAATCCTGTGACATAATTCACAAACCAAGGCCTGGTCAAGAGAGCCACGTATTTATCTCTTGCAGGAAAAAGACTGCTGTCCAGTTCCCTACAATCATAGTTTAGTGTGTTGCCGTCTACGTGAAGATAGCCATACATCCTGAAAGCAAACCAAGGGAAGTAAAGATGTGGATTAACGGTTTTAGTATAGCCTCTGGCTGTAACCCTCTTGGCTAACAACACAAGGCAGTGGTCGGCAGAGTAAAGAGCTTCGGACAAGGGAATAGGGACTAGCTGTCCATCGTTATTTTCTTTGTAAAGGTGGTTATGCAGCTGAATGATGTCATAATCATCCAGCTGCTTGAGATTATTTTCTTCAACCGCCCGAGTTATAGTTCCAATTGATGCCTGCAATTCCTTGATTTTAAAAAGCTCATCTGGTGGCATTATGTCGCGGTAATATTGAACACTCTCCCTGATTTTTTTCATCATATCCAGTGTTAGCGTGTCCTGAGCTTTGGGATATCGCGAGTTCATTTCTGTCCAGCTGGAAAAATGATGGAAATACGCCACCATCTCCAAAGCGTGCCCTCGAGGGATATCGCAATGATTTCTCAGGAAGCTTACATGTTTTCGGAGAATGTCTTTTGGCGGAGGGGGAAGAATGCTAGCGTCAGCATCGATAATCAGATCAGAGAGCATAATGTTGTTCCTTAAACGATACTCTGCGGCCCGTAAACGCAGAGCTTAAAGAAACAGGCTCTGTGAAGAAAATTTATGATAAAAAACGCGATTTCGATTTTGTCTACGGGCTGACCGGTTTGCGCGAACCTTGACGATAAAATAATAGGCAGACATAAGTACGTCAATACATTAAAGCATTTTATTTTTTTGTTGAGACAAGATTTTTCGGAGACATTGGTGAGAAAAGCAAGATACGTTAATAACCATTGGATGTTTAAGAGGCCTTTACTTAAAGGAGAAAACAGATAACAAGAAGTACGATAGGAAAGATAAAAATGAATATCAGGCGATGTTTTTTGCGTAAGTATTTTGAAAAAGAGTGGCAACACTTGAAAGCAATCCTAAAAAACTGATTTTTTTGTACTGTGATTTCTTAACATCATAATGTTTGCAATATATAAATTAGAAAATTATATTTCTAACCTAATTTTTTAACAGCAGTGCACTTTTTGAACTAATAATAAGGAAATACAATGCATAGTGATTATGCCGCACTTTGTTATGGTAAATGGTACAGTTGGGAAAATCGCCATTTTCAGGAAAATATCAATATGCCGGGTATTTATGCCATCATGATTTCTCATGATGATTATTCAGGCAGAGATTTTGATTGGAAAGATGAAATTACTTATATCGGTATGACCGTTGCTAAAAATGGTTTAAAAGGAAGGTTGCAACAATTAGAAAATTCTCTGATCGGTAAATCTGGGCATAGCGGTGGAAACAGGATCAGGGAAAAATTTAAAGCTGAAGGTTATGGCTTATATGACACGGTAAACCATCAATGGAGTGATGGTAAAAAACTCTTTGTTTGTATTCAGGCTATTATTTTAAACCCTACGGATAGTTTACCTGAAAGATTAAAGAAGAAAGGATCTGTCGCTAATTTAGAGTATTTGGCTTTTGCTAAATATGTTGAGAGCAATCCTCGGCATGAAATGCCAAGTGGGAATAAGGCACATTCTATCTGATTTAATCGGTTTCATAGGCGCTTTTGCTTATTTAAAGCGCCTTCGATTATTTCAATCGAAATTAAATTCACCCAATAAACGTTCTCCGCCACTCTATTGGGCTTACGCCTGACTTTTCTTTGAATATTTGGCGAAAAGTTATAGATGATTGAAACCCGGCCAGTTCGGAAACTTGCTCGATTGATAACTCAGGGTTTTCAAGCAGTTCTTGGCTTCGATGTAATCGTGCTGTGGTTAACCATTCACCGATACTCATTCCTGTTGCTTTATGAAAATGGCGAGTCAGCGTTCGCCTGCTCATGGATATTTTCTCGGCCAAAGAATCAATACTGTGTGCATCCTGTAAATGAATCAATAAATAATCCAGCAGTTGATTTATGCGCTGATTCGTTGTGCTGTGAGGAACAATTTGTTCAATGTATTGAGCTTGGCCGCCATTGCGATGAGGTGGGGTAATCATCTTTCGCGCCATTTCATTAGCCGTTTTGGCACCATAAAGATGGCGCACAATATATAGGCAACAATCCAGAGCCGCGGCAGTACCCGCGGAAGTTATGATGCCATTGTCCTCAGTATAAAGAACATTGACATCAAGTTTAACTTGCGGGAATAGTTGTTGAAATTGGCTTTCATATTCCCAATGTGTTGCTGCGCGATGACCATCAAGTACACCCGCGTAAGCGAGGACAAATGTACCAAGGCATAAACCAACAAGTAATGATCCATTTTTTTTAGCGGCAATGATGGCATTAATGAGCGATTCAGAAGGAGGCTCATGAACATGTTCCCAAAAGGGAATAATAACAATATCCGCTGTTTTTATTGCATCAAAATTATAATCAGCATTGACTGCGGTGCCTTCTTTTGACCAAACAATCCCTTCCTTTTCAGCGCAAAGTAAGCGCGTAAAAAGTTTTTTATCTGTCATTGTTCCGCCAAAAAAAATTAAGGGAACGGATAAGTGAAATGTACTGAATCCTTCGGTGACAATAATAGCTACAGAAGTTTTTTTCAAATTTATCGCTCCCTTATTTTAAAATTTATTAGAATGTGACAGTTTCACCATCTTCAGGGGCACATACATAGTTGGCCATACCATTTACCGTTGCATAATCTAACAATTGTTGACGCGTTACAAGGCAGTGATTTAACGCCTCCATATGAGTTCCAACTATTTGTGCATCAGGCAGTAAAAAGTGAACTTTCACAATATCTTCTTGCCCAAAAATAATGGAACCGTATCCTAGTATATGCGCCCAGCCAATATTCATAATGACAACGTCTGGAGTATGTAATTTTATATTATCTTCGATGGATGAGAACCAGATTGAGTCTCCCATTAAATAAAGCGTTTTCTCTGACGGATGCTTAAATACAACTCCAGAGGATTCCCCCAACTTTTTATTTAATTGAGGATTGGCATAAGCGAGATCCGAACCATGCTGGCACGCTGTTTTTATTAGGGCTATGCCTTCGAATTGACTCGTTTCAGACAAGATGCGCAGGTTTGTAAATCCTTGTGATGATAAAAGCTGTTTATCACTTTCATTTTGCACATAGATGATTTTGTTTTTTGGAATAATGGCAATAGCAGCATCATCCCAGTGATCTAAATGTGTATGCGTGACGATAACAGCATCAACACTAAGCAGAGTTTCTTTATTAAATGGAAGCTCCACCGTTGGATTGCGAATTTCTGAATTAACACTGCCTTCAATTCCGGGATAGCTGCCTTTATCCGCTAACATTGGGTCAATCAGAAATTTTTTACCTGCAAATTGTATAATTTGTGTCGCATTGCGGACTTGCGTGATTTTCATAAATAAAAACCTTATTAAATTATGTAGAAAACGAGATTGGCTCAATAAGGCTATTATGGTGGAATTAGGAAAGTGAACCACAATCATTAGGTCAATATTCGATGGTTTCGGGTCAATGTTAGGTTGCATCCGGATTATTTACATATGAATATATTATTCAAGGATGCCGCCTGATACAGTTAGCTTTTCCATTGAGGGTATAATATGATCTATACCTTATTTTTATTTATATAAAATAACCCATTGATTTATCGACTAAATATAATCAATGCCCCTCGCCCATTCGGGGAGCAATAATCTAAACTATCACTATTGGAGGAAATCATGCAGCTTTCGGATTTAGGAAATAGAATTTGCATTATGGGGCCTTCGAATAGTGGCAAATCTACACTTGCGAATGCAATCTCAAAGAAATGTGGATTGAAAGTAGTTCATTTGGATCAGCTTTTTCATTTACCTAACACCGATTGGCAGGCCCGTTCCCGTGATGAATTTATCTCATTGCATGATATGGCAATAAAGGAAGAGAATTGGGTTATTGATGGAAACTATGGGTTATGTTTGCCGCAACGTTTAGCCAGAGCAACTGGGGTCATTTTCTTAGATATTTCAACACCAGCAAGCCTGTTCCGCTATGCATATAGAACGCTATTCCAACGTCATCGCTATGGCGGCCTGGAAGGCGGAAAAGACAGTATCAAATGGGATATGATCCACCATATTGCTGTTGTTATACCAAGTAAAAGAAAACACCAAGAGGATCTTTTTGAACAACTGGAGATTCCTAAAATTAAACTTTCTTCCGTCAAGGAAATTAAGCAACAGTTTGATAAATGGGAACTGATATAAAAACTAAAGGTGAAGAATAATGTCTTCACCAATTTAATAAATAATCATTTTACTGTTCGTAATAACTAAAATAGTAATAAATGAGACTTGCAATTTTATAAAACACAAAATATCTGACTATAAACAACGTATTATGGAAATTGAATAAATATCAATAAAACTATCGGTAAAGATAAGCAAAGCGAGAGCATGAATGGTTTCGATTTGGGCAATTTTAATAAATTTAAACTGAGCATTTTGGGTTCATAATAGATTATAAAGTCACGCAGCCTAATTTCAAAAACGATCTCTCCCGCCCTGAATTATGACAAGCCCGTTTAACGGCAATACATCCGAAAAAGCCTCGCCAAATGTTCTCCTGCGGGAGTAAGCTTTGTATCCTTGCGTTGAATCAGGCCAAAGATGGCAAACGGGAGTTGTTCTTCAAGGTTTAAAGCCACAAATTGCTGGTCAAACTGTGCCTCGGCAACCACATCCACTGCCACAATAGTGACAAAATCACTGGCAGCGACCAAACTCATGCAAGCCATCAACGTTTCACAGGTAACACTAAAAACGGGTGGCGTTTCCAGTAATGAGAAGCTCTCAAATAACCGGCAATAATAGGTGCCTTTCGGTGTTGGCATTGTCCAATTGCAGCCCACTAACTCTTCTAAAGAAGTTGCATTCGCTTTGGGATGGCCTTTCCGGACAATCACTTTGTACTCTTTTTCCATCAGTTTTTCGAAATTTAATTCAGCGTCCAAGCTGCCGGGATAATAGGTATTCACTGTAAAATTCAATTCGCCTTGCCTGAGTAGAGGCAGCATCGTTAATAGTTGTCCTTCAACAATTCTTAATTTGACTTTAGGATAATCACGATGAAATTGTGTGATCACTTTAGGCATAATGGTACGTGTAATACTTCCCGCAATGCCAACATTAACAACCCCGTCAAGCAAACCAACTCTTTGCTGAATATCTTCCTTTGCTCTTCGAAGTTCTTCAAGTATCAAATTGGCGCGTTGCAAAAAACTTGTTCCACATTCAGTTAAATAGATCCCTTGGTTGCTGCGTATGAATAAAGTTGCCCCCAAGGAGTCTTCTAACTCCCGCATTGATTTAGTTAAAGCCGGTTGTGAAAGTGAAAGAGAACGGCTCGCCGCCCTGATACTGCCATAACGGTTAATTGCAACAAAAGTGCGTAGTTGATTGAGTTTTATAGGAGTAGCCATATTTATCCCTTATGATAACTTTTAATTATATAGGCAAAGTTAATTGCATCTTATTTAAATGGGTTTTATTGACTAAATTGAAAGCTGAAAAATAAAAGCTGTGCAAAGTTAATTGGTTAAAAATTTAATTAAATGATAAGCCGAGAAAATAAACTTTAAATTAAGTTATTTAATTAATTTAAAGCCGCAATGGATAAATAAATTTCATTATCCATTGGCTTTAAATTACAGCGTAGTCAATGAGGCCGGAATTTAAAAGCCAAACTTTATAAAAGAGATATTATTATGAGTAATTTATTAAGTGAATCTATTCAGCAAATAACTGGGCAATTAAAAAATTGGCGTCGGGATTTCCATCATTTTGCCGAATCTGGTTGGTTTGAATTCAGGACTGCGACGATTGTTGCAGAGGAATTACACCGTTTGGGCTATAGCCTGAAAATGGGGAAAGAGGTTATTAAGGCCGATGCACGAATGGGATTACCTTCAGAACAGGCATTGCAGGAGCAAGAGCAGCGAGCAATTAAGCAGGGGGCATTGGCTGCATGGTTGCCACATTTTTCAGGAGGATTTACCGGCATTGTCGCGACACTTGATACCGGAAAACTGGGGCCGACGCTGGCTTTTCGGGTTGATATGGATGCGCTGGAGCAGAATGAGGAACAAACCCATGCGCACCGTCCTTATGCTGACGGTTTTTCCTCTTGTAATGCCCATATGATGCATGCCTGTGGGCATGATGGGCATACTGCAATTGGTTTGGGGCTTGCCAATATATTGAAAAAGCACGAAAGCCAATTGACCGGAAAAATTAAATTGATTTTTCAGCCCGCGGAGGAAGGAACCCGTGGCGCGAAATCAATGGCAGAAGCCGGCGTTGTTGATGATGTCGATTGCTTTATCGCTATCCATATCGGCCTTGATGTGCCGCAGGGGGAGCTGGTCTGTGGCAGTGATAATTTTCTTGCAACTACCAAGATAGATGTGACCTATTCTGGTGTCGCTGCCCATGCTGGCGGTAAGCCGGAAGAGGGAAAAAATGCGTTATTGGCCGCCGCTCAAGCCGCTTTGGGGCTATATGCAATTCCGCATCATAGTGAAGGCAGTTCCCGAATTAACGTGGGCGTGCTACAGGCAGGAATAGGGCGCAATGTGATCCCTGACCATGCTTTAATGAAAGTAGAAACGCGGGGTGAATCCAATGAAATCAACGAATTTGTCTACAACCAGGCTCTCAATATTATCGCCGGGGCAGCAAAAATGCAGGAGGTTGAATATAAACTGGAATTAATGGGAGCGGCTCAAAGCAGCCAGCCCAGCCCCCGTTGGGTCGATTTCATTTATCAGCAGGCGCAGCGATATGTCCCTGAACTTTCATCTGTCGTCAGAAGCCGCAAGCAGCCCGCGGGTTCGGAGGACGCAACCTATTTTATGGAGCGGATAAAAGAACGCGGCGGGCAAGCCACCTACCTTATTTTCGGGACGGAGTTGAGTGCCGGTCATCACAATGAACGGTTCGATTTTGATGAGAACGTGATGGCAACAGCAGTGAAAACTTTAGCAACCATCGCCTTGCACCTATCTGATTTTGAGGGCTGAAAATCATGAGTGATACAATTATTCCTGCCAATAAAGGCCCGGAAGGTATTCTTGGGTGGATAGAAAAAATTGGAAATAAAATCCCAAATCCTTTTGTTTTATTCGTTTATTTAACCTTTATTTTAATGGTCGCGACGGCGGTTTTTTCTTGGTTTGATTTGGCCGTGAATAATCCGACCAATGGCGAGCTGGTCAAAGTTAAAAACCTGTTAGGTGCGGAAGGAATACAGTGGATATTGCCCAACATCGTTAAAAATTTCAGTAGTTTTACACCGCTCGGTGCAATACTGGCATTGGTAATTGGGGCCGGTCTTGCAGAAAAAGTCGGCCTGTTGCAAGCCCTTATGTATAAAATGGCGGCCGGGATCCACAAACGCTACGCCAGTTACATGGTGCTGTTTATCGCCTTTTTCAGCCATATTTCTTCGGATGCCGCGCTGGTTATTATGCCGCCGTTGGGAGCCTTGATTTTCATTGCGGTAGGACGCCATCCTGTAGCGGGTTTATTGGCTGCGATTGCGGGTGTGGCTTCAGGATTCACTGCGAACCTGTTGATTGTCACCACAGATGTTCTGCTATCCGGGATCAGCACGGAAGCGGCTAAAATACTTGATCCCAATTTACAGGTCAGTGTGATTGATAACTGGTATTTTATGGCGACATCCGTGATTGTGCTGACAGTTGCCGGGGCGATTTTAACGGATAAATTTGTTGAACCGCGTTTACCAGCATGGGAAGGCAAGAATGACGAAAAGCTGGAGAAACTGACTCCGCAACAAAACCGTGGCTTGTTGATGACTGGCCTGTCTGCACTCATTTTCATTGTTATTATGGCGCTGCTGGTTGTCCCAGAGGGAGGATTGCTGCGTGATCCTCAAACGGGTTCCGTCATTCCATCGCCATTTATAAAAGGGATCGTACCGGTCATTATTCTGTTTTTCTTCGTGGTTTCGATTACTTATGGCATATCCACCAAACAGATAAAAAAGCCCAACGATATTCCTGAATTACTGGTTGATCCGATGAAAAATATGGCCGGATTCATCATCATGGTTTTCCCTCTGTCTCAATTTGTTGCTTTTTTCAACTGGAGCAACATGGGTAAATTTATTGCGATAGGGTTAACCGATGTGCTGGAAACTTTAGGTATGACGGGTGTTCCTGCTTTTATCGGGTTGATGTTTTTATCTTCCTTACTATGCATGTTTATCGCGAGCGGTTCTGCCATTTGGTCGATACTGGCACCTATTTTCGTACCGATGTTTGTTTTGTTGGGTTTTCATCCCGCCTTTGCGCAAATAATCTTCCGGATCTCTGATTCTGCCGTATTTCCTTTGGCGCCGCTGTCACCGTTTTTGCCGCTCTTTTTAGGGTTTCTCCAGCGTTACTATAAAAATGCCCAACTCGGTACTTACTACACCTTAATACTGCCTTATCCGCTGGTATTTTATGCTGTCTGGATACTGCTGCTGATCGGGTGGTATTTTGCCGGGTTGCCGATTGGGCCGGGGATGTATCCACAGTTACAGTGATGGTTATTGGCGCTGGCTGTGATAGCCGATTGGAAAAATTGGAGAAAAGGAAAGCGAAGGAACGCAGCCAACAAAGCTGCATCTGGATAATAGCTTTGTTGGCTATCAATAAAATAGAATTCGGCTTTCTTAATTGATGGTGATTTTTTTATAATCCATTCCATCACTGGAAATAAAATTTATCTTTCCAGAAATTAATGAAAAAAAATTAAGAGCATTATTATTCAAAAAATAATTTGGTTACTCGATGTAGTGTTACCTGTTATTTTAATCTTCATCGAATTTAACCCATTCTGTAGTTTTGGTAGAATTAATGGCGCTGGATATCCGGTTATTAGTAAACGTATCCCATTCACGCTCTAGAGCGCTCTTATCAGGTTGAATAGCAGGAAATTCAATGCCTATTAAATCATCCAAATATGAAGTTTGATATACTTTTGGGTGAAACCACTCGAATCTACCATAATCAACTTCTTTTTCTAGATGTTGTTGATATTTTTCCGATGTATTTTTTTTATTGTAGTCAGGGCGATCTATCCAATGACGAAGAGGAGCCGTATTTAACAACTCGGAGAAATTTACTGTTCCCAAAGACGCTTTTACGGGGATACGTAATTCATCGGCCACTATTTGAGCAAGATGATTTTTTCCTGCATGGCATGCAATTAATCTGATGCTTTTAACTTCCGGATATTTTTTCAATAAAATTTTTACTGATTTAGTAAAATTTTCCGCACTCATGTTCTTAGAACCTGGCAGTTTTCCCCTAAAAATTGGGCAGCCAAGAGCTGAATGCCCCATAATATTGAGCCTGGGCCCTTTTATTCTTTTCGGATTGTCAAAAAAATACTGGAATTTATCCCCATTACATATCCGTGCACCTCCATCATATACCTGCAATTGGGTTGTATTCTCAATCCTTTGGTTCTCAGACATATTATGGACTGATGTCCAGGTGTGCCGATATTGCCCCATAATTCCCCCTGATTCTTTAAGATATTATCAATTGTGACTTGCTGTTAATCAATAAAGTTCCGCTTCAAGTAGATAGTGTTTAATTTGCATTTAAATTTAGCGATGCATTTTATGCATGCTGCATTTCTTATTTGCATTTCATACAAGGTTAAAAAAATGTAAATATTTATACCGGCTGGCCTTTAAAATCTACAAAAAATAAGAGGTTATTTATAATGAACAAACAAAGGCTCATGCGGCAAATTATTGTCGCCATTCTGCTTGGCATTATTACCGGTTGGGTTTTTCATTATTACCTTGATGCTAACCAAACCAAAGAAGTGGCTTCCTATATCAATATCATCACTGATATTTTTCTGCGTTTGATTAAAATGATCATCGCACCCCTCGTATTTGCGACAATTGTGACCGGCTTGTTATCAATAGGCGGCTCAACCTCTGTCGGGCGGATCACGGTGAAGGCGATGATATGGTTTATTATCGCAGGGCTAGTTTCGCTCGGTATTGGTATGTTGATGGCGAATCTGTTCCAGCCCGGCGTTGGGATTAATGTGGCAGTTGCACCGCAGGAAGAAGTAAATACCGGTCTCAACACCAGCGGGTTTTCACTGAAAAGCTTTATCAGCCACATATTCCCGAGTAGCTTTGCCTCTGCAATGGCAAATAATGAAATCTTGCAGATTCTGGTTTTCTCAATATTTTTTGGTGCGGCACTGTCATACATCAACCAGAAAAGTCAGAAAACAAGCCCTATCGCGAGCTTGATCGAAGATTTGGCTCGCATTATGTTTCGTATCACAGACTACGTGATGTCATTCGCACCTATAGCTGTGTTTGCAGCCATAGCTTCTGCGGTTACCGTACAGGGGCTGGGATTGCTTTATGATTACGGCAAGCTGATTGGGCTTTTCTACCTTGGCTTACTTTTACTTTGGGCTATTTTGTCGGCGGTAGGTTTTTTCTTCCTTGGCAATGGGATGTTCTCGCTGATGAAATTGATTCGGGAGCCGGTGGCATTGGCCTTTGCAACAGCAAGCAGTGAATCTGCCTATCCCAAGACCATGAACGCACTGGATCAATTTGGCGTACCGAAAAAGATCTCCAGTTTCGTATTACCGTTGGGCTACTCTTTCAACCTTGATGGCTCGATGATGTACCAATCCTTTGCTGTGCTCTTTATCGCTCAGGCTTATAACATCGACTTAAGTGTTGCAGAACAAATCTTGATTATGCTGACGCTGATGATCACAAGTAAAGGTATGGCGGGTGTTGCGCGTGCTTCGGTCGTAGTTGTTGCGGCGACACTGCCCATGTTCAGTTTACCTGAAGCAGGCATTTTGCTGATCCTTGCCATTGACCAATTCCTTGATATGGGGCGCACCGCAACGAACGTTGTTGGTAACAGTATCTCCACAGCCGTCATTGCCAAATTGGAAGAAAGGCAGGGCAGCGACGAACAGGAAATGCCGCAAGGTGAAATTTCCCGCCAAGAAGTTTGAAGGTACTTGCTGTAATCATGGAGTGGATTAATCATAGGTCGAATACAGCAAGTTAACTTGGTGACAGGCTGGTGGTCAGGTTAGGCTGCCCACCTTTTTTTCATATATTGCCAAAACCGCTCCGACGACGGATTAAGCCGAGAGTGCGTCCGATAAATAAAAACGCCCGTTTTTATTGACGCCTGTTTTGGCTCCAGCAGGCACAACTTTTGTTTTCTCAATTCGTCACGTATTGAATAATCAGGTAGCCAGCCAACACCGTGACCATCCAAAATCATGCGTTTGAGCAGCTCACTCATGGAAGAAACACAAAAATAAGTAAACTGATCACTGAAATTTTTTTCCAATAATTGATTCACCTGACGGCCCATATAGCTCTCATCGGCGTATTTCATCAGTGGCAAAGGTGCATTTCCCAGCTGGTACAACGGCTTTCCACCGGGATCGCAGCCGGAAACAAGGTATAACCGAGCATCCAGCACCTTGTGATAAAGAAACGGGGAAGTCATTAAATCGCCATTAAAAAAAGAGAGAATAAAGTCACTTTTACCATTTTTAATATTATTAACGGCTTCATCAACATCAATGGATTCAATATTAAACACCTTATCGGGTTTTTCAGAGAAACCAGAAATCAGTTCGGGTAAAAGAGAGATAGAAATCGAATGGGCTGCTGCGATATTAATCTTATATTTAGATATTTCTCCTCCTTTTATTTTCCCAATTTGATGTTCTATATCGCTAAGTAAATTTCTGGCATAAACAATAAAGCCCCTTCCTTGTAAAGAAAGTTGCAAAGGATTCGAATTGCGGTTGAAAATTTCAAATCCGACGGCATTCTCAAGCGCTTTAATCCTTCTGCTAAAAGAAGATTGCGAAATATTCCTTCGCTCTGCGGCAAGCGTAAAGCTGCGTAGCTCCTCTAACATGACAACATCATATAACCATTTCAACTCAATATTATTAAGCATAAATAAAATCCAATTATTTACTAATAGGCATAAAAATAATGTATGCAAATAAAGCATAGCACATGGAAATATTGCAATTACTAATTGTCATCACTATGCCATCATAACGATTATTTTATGAGGTGGCATATGAAAAAAATAATTGGCATTCTTGGCGGCATGGGGCCGGCTGCAACAGTTGATGTAATGGATAAAATAATTAAAAATACACCGGCAACTTGTGATCAAGAGCATATTCCTGTTATTGCTGTTTCATTTCCCGACATTCCTGATAGAACGGCGAGCATACTTTCTGGCGGCGAATCACCATTAAATAAAATGTTAGTTGCATTGAGAATATTAGAATCAGTAGGTGCGGAATGTATTATTATGCCATGCAATACTGCGCATTATTGGTATAAAGAATTAAATGAATCAACCAAAGTTCCATTTCTGAGCATAATTGATAGCACTTGCAATAAAATTGTAAATGAAGGAATAAATAATGTAGCTATCCTTGCTACCAGTGGAACAATAAAAGCCGGGCTTTATCAAAATAGATTAGAAAGAGAAAATATAAACGTTGTCATCCCTGATGAGATTCAACAAAGTACTATTATGGAAAGTATTTTTTCTTATAAGGGAGGGGATGCAGAACGAGCTTATAGGCTAATGAAAACGGTTATAACACAGCTTGAAGATATTGGCGTTGAAAAATTTATTATGGGGTGCACGGAAATACCGCTTATTCTTGATCGGGAGAAAGACAAAAGTAGATATATTGATGCTACGGAGGAATTGGTTAAAAGAGTGGTGGAATGGAGTTATCAGGATAAGGCGGTTATTGAGTAAAGAAATTATGATTTGCTTTGCTATGAACAGCGCATACTTGTTAGTGATATTGCTAGCTCCAGTTCTGCGGTATTGGATTTGACAGAATCTAAGCTCCCGCTTAGCATCAACTTCAGTGATTCACGTTGGTTGCCCGGTTGTGCATCAGGATAGATGCGAATATGTATTTCTCTGTCGATTTTTTCTTTGACTTCGTTGGCGAATTGGATCAAGTTCTTATGAAGCGCATAGCTGTGGTTCTGATTATGACTGAGCCTAAGTGTTGTAACGGCAAAACCCGGCATTGAACTCAGAGCAAATCTCGCGCCAATTCCAATTGCTGTACTCAAAAATTTTTTATTTTTCCATTTTCTTTTCTGTAATAAATATTAGTTTTTTTATATTTATTTGTGCGCGAACAGTAAATCATTGCTAACGGATGAGATAAATATAAAACTCATTTAATTGATTATTATCAAAAAAATAAGTTATAGATTTATTTATCTGATTTGTATCTCCTTTAATTTACTTTTATTAATTAGTTATTCGAGTAAGCACATTAATTATTCTTAATTCAGCCATCACTACCTCAATTGTTCTGTTGTGAATTGGCGCTTCAATAGGCATATCCTGGATGATGGCAAAGGCGGTTTACCGCAGAGGTCAATCATGAAACAAACTTGGCGTTGGTATGGCCCGACAGATCCCATTTCATTGGTTGATATCCGTCAAACGGGCGTCGCGGGGGTAGTGACGGCGTTGCATCATATCCCCAACGGTGAAACTTGGCCCATTGAGGAGATAGAAGAGCGTAAGGCGTTGATTGAATCTCATCAGCTTGAGTGGACGGTGGTGGAAAGCGTGCCTATTCATGAGGAGATTAAAACGCACACGGGAAAATATGATAAGTGGATTGCCAATTATCAGCAGACGTTGCGTAATCTCGCTGCCAGTGGGATTAAAACGGTGTGCTATAACTTTATGCCAGTTCTGGATTGGACTCGCACGGATCTGGAATATCAATTGCCTGATGGTTCAAAGGCGCTGCGTTTTGATCAAATAGAATTTGCCGTTTTCGATATTTATATTCTGCAACGTGAAGGGGCAGAAAAAGATTATAACGAGCAAGAAATTACTCAGGCTAAGGTTCGCTTTGCAACAATGAGCGAAGCAGAAAAACAAAAATTGATAAAGACGATCATTGCAGGGCTGCCCGGTGCGGAAGAAGGTTATACCTTGGACGAATTTCGCCAGCAACTGAGGCGTTATTCAGATATTGATAAGGCTAAATTGCGTGATCATTTTGCCTATTTTCTGAGAAAAATCATACCAGTTGCAGAAGAAGTTGGGATCAAAATGGCAGTTCATCCCGACGACCCACCCCGCGAGATTTTAGGTCTGCCGCGCATTGTTTCTACATTGGATGATATGCGCTGGCTAGCCGAAACCGTGGATAGCCATGCCAATGGTTACACGATGTGTACCGGAACGTACGGGGTGCGCGCAGATAATGATTTGGTGAAAATGATCACATTGTTTGGTTCCCGGATTCATTTTCTGCATCTGCGTTCCATCTTGCGTGAAGAAAACCCGCGAACATTCCACGAAGCGTCCCATCTTGCCGGTGATGTGGATATGTATGCTGTGATCAAAGTGATCGCAGAAGAAGAACATCGTCGGTTGCTGGCGGGTGAAGATCACCTTATCCCGATGCGTCCCGATCATGGGCATCAAATGCTGGATGATTTGAAAAAGAAAGTGAATCCAGGTTATTCGGCGATTGGTCGCCTTAAAGGATTGGCGGAATTGCGCGGCCTTGAACTGGGTATTCACCGTGCGTTTCATACTATGCCCAATGGATTTCAAGTTGCATCGAGGCGGCAAAGGAGTGAGTCCCCGGGAGCATAGATAACTATGTGACCGGGGTGAGCGAGTGCAGCCAATAAAGAGGTAGCTTGAAAGACGACGGGTATAAATAAGGCGGTGCATGATGGAAAATAATCTTATCAACAACATAAAGCCCGCTCTGTTTCCCAACTGGACAGCAGAGCGGCTGACCACACGTATTGTACATCTGGGTTGTGGTGCATTCCACCGTGCGCACCAGGCTCTGTATACACACCATCTATTGGAGCAAACGGGCAGCGATTGGGGATACTGTGAAGTTAATTTGATGTCACAGCAGGGCGCTTTGCTGGTTGAAAACCTAAAAAAGCAGTCAATGCGCTATACCGTTGCAGAAAAAAATCAGGGTGTAACGACATTAAACATCATCGGTTCGGTAAAAGAGGCGATGCATCCATTAATTGATGGTGCGCAGGCCATTATTGAAAAAATGGCCCGTCCGGATGTGGCTATTTTCTCTCTGACTGTGACGGAAAAGGGCTATTGCATTGATGCTGCGACAGGGCAGTTGGATCAAAATAATCCATTGATTATTGCTGACTTGGCGTGTCCAACTTCTCCACGTTCGGCGATTGGTTATATGACTGCGGCATTAAAGCTGCGTTTTGAACGCCAGTTATCGCCAGTCACGATTTTGTCGTGCGACAACGTGCGGAAAAATGGGCAGATTGCTCGCCAAGCTGTGTTGGAATTAGCGCGTTTACAGGATGAAAAACTGGCGCAGTGGATTGAACAGCGCGTGACATTTCCTTGTACGATGGTTGATCGCATTGTGCCGGCAGTGTCAGAGGAAACGTTAACCGAAATCGTCCAATTGTTGGGATGGAAAGACGCTTGTGCCGTTGCTTGTGAACCTTTCCGCCAGTGGGTCATTGAAGATAATTTTGCCAATGGGCGTCCGGATTGGGATCGGGTTGGGGCGCAGTTTGTGGAAGATGTTACCCCCTTTGAGACGATGAAGTTACGCATATTAAATGGTGCTCATTCGTTCCTTGCCTATTTGGGATATTTGGGGGGTTATGCACATATTTCCGATGCCATGACAAATCCGGATTATCGTCGGGCTGTGCATGCATTGATGCTGAATGAACAAGCACCAACGCTATCGATGCCGGAAAATACAGATTTAGCCAGTTACGTGGAGAAATTGATCGAGCGGTTTAGCAATTCCTCTTTAAAACATCAAACATGGCAAATTGCGATGGACGGCAGCCAGAAACTGCCACAACGTTGGCTCGATTCGGTTCAATGGCACATTGAGAAAGGCAGCGATTACCGACACTTGGCATTAGGTATTGCAGCATGGATGCGTTATGTCAGTGGGGTGGATGAGCAAGGCCAGCCCATCGATGTGCGTGATCCACTAAAAGCGGTTTTTGCCGCGATTTATGATCGGCATGGGCTTCCTGTTGCCGCCGTTAAAGAATCGGTTAAGAAATTGGTTGAGGAGTTATTGGCGATTGAATCGATCTTCGGTAATAAACTGATTAAAAACCGTGATTTTGTCGAAAATATCATCCATGCGTATCAACAATTACTGGGGGTCGGAGCGCGTCGGGCAGTTGCAATCCTTTCAGTCCAAGATGAAAACCGTTGAATAAATAAGTCAGGTAAGGATTAAAAGATGCGAGCCGTAAAAATTGCCTTGATCGGCGAATGTATGATTGAGCTGAATGGCGAGCCATTTGGTGCAATGACCCAAAGTTACGGTGGCGATGTACTGAATAGCGCGGTTTACCTTGCCAGAGCGGGAAAAGGTTCGCTGGATGTTCATTTTGTCACGGCAATGGGCGTTGATCCTTTGAGCTACGGCATGATCACTCGCTGGCGGCAAGAAGGCATTGACACCTCTTTGGTGTTAACCGATAGCGCGCATCAACCGGGTTTGTACCTGATACAGCTTGATGAACAGGGTGAACGCACGTTTCTTTATTGGCGCAATAACTCCGCGGCTCGTTATCTATTGCGACATGTCGATTACCCTAAGATTTACCAACAATTGGAGAAAATGGGTGCGCTTTATCTCAGTGGGATCAGTTTGGCGATCTTACCCGAAGAAGATCGCCAACGGCTGCTCAATGACCTGCAAAAGTTATCTTCTCAAGGCAAAACCATTTTCTTCGACAGCAACTATCGCCCAGCATTATGGGAAAGCGCAGCACAAGCCCGCGAGAGTTATCAGCAACTCTATGCCATCACTGATATCGCTTTAGTGACTGATGATGATGAAATCCAGCTTTGGGGAGATGTTTCGACTGGCGCTAATTTGGTGAGTGAAATTTTTAATCGTCTGCAAAAAATGGGCGTCAAACAAGCCATTATCAAAGCGGGGGCGCAGGGCTGTTTTTATCGTGATTTACGTGAGCAGACTGAAATACAGCATATTGCGGCACCCCCGATTGCGACAGTAATTGATACCACTGCGGCGGGGGATGCCTTTAATGCCGGCTTTATTGCCGGGCTGCTGAATGGGGAATCTATTGAGAATGCCGCGTTAATGGGGCATCAGTTGGCTGGGGTTGTGATTCAGCATAAAGGGGCGATTGTTTCTAAAATAGCAACACAGCAGGTAACAGGGTGTTTTAGTGTTCAAAACTTCCATAAAAAGTAGCATTCACCCTGCTTATAACGATGAAGTTTATATAATGAATTTGATAATCTTATATAACCAATTGTGTTAAATGGCTATTTTTAACGGCCTGCAATTGTTTTTGCGAATGTTTTCATATTAAAAATAATAAGGATAAATGCAATTAAGACAATGAATCCTGCTATCAATGTGCTATTCAATAATCCATATTTATCGACCAGATAACCACCGGAAAACGCGCCTAAAGAGATTGAAATGTTAAAAAATGAAATATATAAAGATGTGGAAATTTCTATTAATTTAGGAGATGACTTTATCATCCAAGTCATTAATGAGACAGAGACTCCTCCATAAGATAAACCCCAAAGCAATATCACTATTGAACTGCCAATGTAAGAAGTTCCTAATATCGGGAATAGAAGAATCGAAGCTGTTAAGCCAATCGAAATTAAAATTATAGTGAGAATGATATTTCTGGCGGAAATAATACCAGCAATGAAATTACCAATAATTCCAAAAATCCCATACATAAACAAAATAGGGCCAACCCAATAACTTGGAAATTCAGCAACAACTTGAAGTAATGGTTGTACAAAGGTATATGCCATAAAATGACCACTTACTATGAAAAGTGTTATCAGAAGCCCTATAATAATTTTTTTATTCACGACCACTTCAGCATATTTCTTTAACGTTATTGAATCTGATATCGGTAGAGAAGGCAGTGATTGATAAAGAAGAAGCAACACGATAGCCGCAAAAATAGCAATACAGAAAAATGATATTCTCCAGCCAAATGCATCACCAATAAAAGCGCCTATCGGCACACCAAAGACAGAAGCTGCGGCAACTCCACCAAAAATAATCGATGTGGCAAATCCGACCGAAGAAGGGGCAACTAAGCGTGACGCCAAACCTCCGGCTATGGCCCAAATCCCTCCCATGCAGAATCCCACAGCAATGCGTGCAGTTAGGAGAAAAGTTAGGCTAGTCGATATTCCAGATACTATATTTGCAATAACAAGCAAAAGCATAAGCAGGCACAAGATCTTTCGACGATCCATTCCACCGGAAGCAAGAATAATCAAGGGTGCGAACAAAGCCGCAAACAACGCAGGTAATGAAATCATTAATCCGGCAATGCCCACGGATATACCAAGTGTTTCTGCTATAGGTTTTAAAAGCCCTACGGGTAACATTTCTGTGGTTACAACTGCGAATGTTGACAATCCTATGGATGAAACAGCAAACCACGGCCGTGCAACAACATGGCTATTGTTTTTAGCAGATATCATTTTATTTCCTTCAGCATTATGGCTGGTTTTTTAGTAAAAATAATTTATTACACAGGATATTATGAATATATCTAAATATATTATGGTGATAAACTAGGCTTCCGTGGTAACTGTGGGGACAAATTGTGTCAAATCGAATTCTTATTAATAATATTTCTGACATGCTTATATTTGTGAAAGTAGCGGATGTCCGTAGTTTCACTACAGCAGCCCAATTACTGGGAATTTCACGTTCTGCGGTAGGAAAAAGTATTAATCGTTTAGAAGAACAACTTTCCAGTCGCCTTATATATAGAACCACCCGCAGTATTAATTTGAGTGAAGAGGGGCTGATATTTTATGAGCACGCTTTAAAAATTATTGCCGAAGTAGAAGAAATAGAAAATACATTAAATAAGAGAAATCAAACACCCCAAGGGCGTTTACGTATTGATCTTCCCGTTTCTTTCGGGCGTATGCATATGATTCCTATTCTTTTCGATTTTTTATCAACATGGCCAGAAGTGGAAGCTGAAGTGACTTTTTCTGATAGTTACAGTGATCTGGTACGTGATGGTATTGATTTATCCATTCGTATCGGCGGAAATGATGACAGTCGCCTTATACGCAAAGTTCTTGCTCCACATAGGTTGATTACTTGTGCTTCCCCGCATTATCTAAAAAAGAAAGGTATTCCAGAATATCCGGAGGATTTGCTAGATCATGATACCTTGCTGTTTTTACATCAAGGAACGCCCGTTCCATGGCACTATAAAATTAATAGTCAGCATCATGATTATCGGCTAAAAGGCAGAATACTCTTTCATAATGTTGAAGCATTAAGAGATGCAGCATTAGCGGGGTTTGGTTTGATTCAGGTCGGTGCATTTTTAGTTGGGGAACAAATAATGAAAGGAGAATTGATACCTGTTTTAGAACCATTTTGCCGAGATGAAGAACCTGTTTGCGCAATATATCCGACAAGGCACCACCTTTCTCCCAAAGTCAGAAAATTCATCGAGTTCATTGAGAAAAAATGGGAAGGCAAAGCGATTTGGGAATCAATATAATTTAAATTATAGTTTTTTATACAGCCATTTCGCTTTTTTTGGGTCGCCACACCAATACAAGAGAGAGCTGAAAAATTAAACCACCTTACCGATGGCTTAATTCACAAACTCTGTATGTTTCCTTTAAACAATCTTAACCGCCGTCCCCGATACGGTAACCATCAACATACCGCCATTTTTCCCGACAGTTTCATAGTCAATATCAATGCCGACAACCGCATTGGCACCTAAGGTTTGAGCTTGTGCATTCATTTCTGAAAAGGCGACTTCCCGTGCATTTTTCAATGCTTTTTCATAAGCGCCTGCGCGCCCGCCGACGATATCTCTGATCCCGGCAAAAATGTCCTTCACAATATTGACCCCAAGAATCGTTTCTCCTGTGACGACACCCAGATAATCTGTGATGGTATAGCCTTCCAATGTGGATGTTGTTGAGTTTTTCATAATCTCTCCGTTTGATATTTCAGGTCATGCTTAACGATTTGGGCAGGGCTTTAGCCGAATAAGCTGCACTTTAGTGTTGTGCTTGATGTACCAGATATTTTTTGCCCATGTCAATGTGTAAGTGAAACCGGGATAACCTGATGATTACAGGGAAATTACGACTGTAGTATTAATGATACTGCGGGTTACAGGGTGTTTTTTGTTTAAAGAACCCATAATAAGTAAGAAACTACCCTGTTTATGATCTTGATTTTTATATATTAGCTACGCATTCCACATAAAACGATAGCGTCCTTCTATTAACCGCCATTTAATGCTTTCAGCTGGTTTTAAGACCATAAAAACCAGCCTATTGGCTTGTATTTTATTAAATCCCATATAGTTATAAGAACCTTCGCTTTTCTCAATTGGAGACAATTGGACTACTTCATTTTTTCCCAATGGATAAGATACATTCACAGCACGCTCGATGAGTGGAATTCCTCCTCCTCTAATACCAGAGACTGTGGCAATGTCTAAAATAAGAGGAATATCAGGCCGAAATTTGGGGGCATTGAGTAATTTTTTTCTGTAATGGTCAATATCAGCACTCCTACAGGATCTCCCCTGAAATTTACTGCAAGGCAATGATATTTTTCTTGTTCGTTAATACTTTCATTTAGTGTTCTATCTACTCTTTCCTGTATAGATTGAAAAATACCACAAGAGTATATACACCTGTTATTCCAATTTGTTAGCTCCATATCCTTTCTTTCTTTTTTGTTCAAATTGAGTTTCCATTTATCATTTTCTATTCTGAATTTTATGAGTTTTGATAGTTCATATACTCTTGATAACGAAATTTTTCAGAAACTCAAGTTGTCTCTGATGCATCCAATAATATCATTATCCTATCTTCAATGAAGGAGTTGCAGATAACCGCAACTCCTGCAACGCAGTAAACGTTAGCCAACTACCTCAACATTTTCTCTTTTCACCAGCCCATAAACCACAGCAGTCAATACAGTACCGGCCAGAATCGCCCCCAAGTAAGTCAACACTGGAGTAATTGCTCCCGGTATCAGCAACACAAACAGCCCGCCATGCGGTGCCATCAGTTGTATGCCAAAGTACATTGAAAGTGCCCCTGTTACTGCGCCGCCCAGAATGCAACTCGGCAGTACTCTGACCGGATCTTTTGCCGCAAATGGAATGGCACCTTCGGAAATAAAGCACAGCCCCAGTACCAACGCCGCCTTGCCGCCTTCGCGCTCGCTTTGATCAAACTTGCTCCGCATCATCACGGTTGCCAGCCACATTGCCAGCGGTGGCACCATTCCTGCTGCCATGATTGCCGCCATCGGGCCATAAGTCTGGGCACTAAGTAAGCCGACGCCAAATGCATAAGCGGCTTTGTTGACCGGGCCGCCCATATCGGTACACATCATGCCGCCAAGGATTGCGCCGAGGATAACGGCGTTGGTAGTGCCCATTGATTTCAGCCAGTGAGTCAGCCATTCCATAATCGAGGCGACGGGTTTACCCACAACGTAAATCATGATTAAGCCGGTTGTTAACGTTGCCACAAGCGGAATGATTAAAATCGGTTTCAATGCTTCCATGCTTTGCGGCATGTGCAGTTTGGTGGTCAGTAATTTGGCAATGTATCCCGCGAGGAAGCCGGCGATGATCCCTCCGAGAAATCCGGCTCCCGTGCTGACGGCGAGCATGCCGCCGACAAGGCCGGGTGTCAGCCCGGTGCGGCCGGAGATAGAGTAGGCGATGTAACCCGCGAGTACAGGAACCATCAAGGCAAGTGCGGAGCCTCCGCCGATTTGCATCAGTGCAGCCGCCAGCGTGCCGGGCTCTTTAAACGCTTCGATACCGAACACAAATGACAATGCAATGCACAAGCCACCCGCGACGACCATCGGCAACATGTAGGAAACACCGGTCATCAGGTGTTGATAGGCGCCGAGGCTTTCCTGTTTTTTGTTATTGGTTTTTGTGGAATAGCCGGAATGATCGGATACGGCAGCGTTGCCTTTGGCGGTATATATTTCGGCTTCGATTAGTGCCTTATCCAGCTCTTGGGCGGTTTTTTTCAAGGCTGCGCCTGTGGAAGTTCGGTAGAGGCGTTTGCCGGAGAACTGGGTGAGGTCGACGTCGATATCCGCCGCTACGATGACTAAATCTGCGCCTGAGATTTCTGTCTCGGTAAGGGTGTTGCCTGCTCCTACCGAGCCTCGGGTTTCCACTTTGATTTGCCAGCCGCGTTTTTGTGCTTCTGTCTCCAGAGCCTTGGCTGCCATAAACGTGTGCGCAACTCCTGTCGGGCAGGCTGTGATGGCGACAATATTGACGGGTTTTTGCAACGTGGCATCGGAGGTGTTTTGCTGCTGATAAACAGTAGCCTTGGTTTTGGCTTGGAGAAGAAACGTGTCTGGTTCGCGGATCGCTTGTTCTGCCCGGCCGATAAAGATTTTTTTGCCGTGTAGGTTGAGGGAGGTTGGTGCAGTTTCACCGATGATAATCACTAATTCAGCATCGTCCAGAACTGAGGTGAAGGCCATTTCCTGCCTGGTGGCTGCGTTTTCCAGTGTGTGTTTGGCGAGGTAAGCGCGTGCCTGTCCCTGTTTATCGTTATTGATAATGAGCGTTTTCATGCGATGTCCTTCTTGTTATTTTTCGGGTTCTGTTTTTGGATCGACGGTTTTTTTAATGAAGTCAGCTCTACTTTTGCCATCAATTGGGCGAGTTGTTGGCGGTTGATATTGCCAACGTTGCTTTGGCTGACGGTCATGGCCGATATCGCTGTAGCGAGACGTAGCGTGTGCTCGATGGGTTGCCCCATCATCAGGCCGTAAATCAGGCCACCGACCATTGCATCTCCTGCGCCGACAGTGCTGACGATTTCACAATGCGGTGGTTTGGCGAACCACGCTCCCGCTGAATTGACCAGTATTGCGCCTTCTTCTCCCAGTGAGACGATGACATGAGAAATCCCGGCGGCGCGCAGTTCATGGGCGGCGGTGATGATATCTTGCTGTGTCGGTAACGGCCTGCCAGCCCAGATTTCCAGTTCCTGACGGTTCGGTTTGACCATCCAGGGTCGGGCCTTGAGCCCGGCCGTCAGGGCTTCCCGGCTGCTGTCGAATACGACGCATATGCAGACTTCACGCAACCGTTGCATCCAATCGATGAAATCATCCAGTTCGACACCCGCTGGCAGACTGCCGCTCACGCAGACCATGTTGAAATCGCGGAGCCATTTGAGGGAGGTTTCGGCGAAGTGCTGCCATTCTTCTTTGCTGACGCTGAACCCAGAGAAATTAAAGTCGGTGACGAGCCCGCTCTGCTCAGTAAGTTTGACGTTGATGCGGGTTCGTCCTTCAACTATCTGGAATCGGTTGGAGATCCCCAACTCTGTGAAGACTTTTTGGAAGCTGGTTTGATTATCTTTGCCCAGAAAGCCGCCTACGGTAACGTCAATATCGAGTGCCCTGAGGATCTTGCCAACGTTGATGCCTTTGCCGGCTGGGTATAATCCGGCGGTCTGGATGCGATTGACTTCACCGGTTTTGATATCTCCGGTTAACCCGACCAAATCATAAGCGGGGTTCAGGGTGATGGTTGCTACTTTTTTACTCATGCCATTTCCTCGCCCAAGTTGTTGTTGATAAAGGATTCAATAGCGATGAGAACGTCCTTGGCATCAGAGCCGATGGCGCTAAAGCGAATGTGCTCGCCTTGTTTTACACCCAATCCTGCAACTTGCATCAGCTTGCGGCCATCAATGGGAACGCCATTGCCATCAAGTGGGGTGATGGTGACCTGACTGCTGAATTGTTTGATGATGTTGACCAGCAGGGCACTGGGGCGAGTATGCAATCCATGTTCATTAGGTAGGATGAAATCGGCGGTCAGTGCGCCTGTTTCTTGTGGCTCTTGTGATGTGCCCGTTGTCAGTAAGGCAATGATTGCGGTGCTATCCGGTGCGCGTAACAATCGTTCTCCCTCGCCGTGTTGTAGCAGCGTACTGAGATGATTGAACAGATTGTCCAGTTGATCATCTATGCAGGCGATGGTCAGAAGCAGGCCTACGGATTGTTTATCAAAGCTAAAAGGGATTTTGGGTCTGGCAATGGCGACAGCATTGCGCAAGTTCCCCTGTGAACTGTCACTTAACCAGATCCCTTGCCCAAGGTATATCGGTGGTTTAGCGAAGACATCGGCAATAAATTCCGCACTTACCGCGTTGTTTTTTTGCAAATGGGCGATATTCAGCGCCTGCAAGATTGTCAGGTCGTGTGTATCAACATCCAGAGTGATTGTAGTTTTGTCCAGCAGGCCGGGCGGTTGTGAATGCATCAATAAACGATATAGCTCATCCGCTGAAGTTGCTTTTGTCATCTGGCTTGCGCGCTGCTCATCGCTGATGATGGGGATCAGCTGATGTAGAATGCTGAGGTGTTCGTCGGATTTTGCGGCGATACCAATAACGATATAGACGGTTTGATTATCATCCCACGGAATGCCGTTCGGGAATTGCATTACCTGTACGCCAGTGTTGATCACATCATCGCGTGTTGCGTGAGTTCCATGTGGAATGGCAATGCCGTTACCCAGATAAGTTGAAGAATGAGCCTCACGTTCCAACATCCCTTTTACATAGCCTTTTTGGGTATAACCTGCCGTGTTCAGGGCATTGGCAACTTGGTAAATGGCATTTTCTTTGCTATCGGCCTGTGCCGCCAGATGAATATCTTGGAATGATAAACTAAACATCGACTTTAACCTCACTAGTCACTTCATTTTTAAGCTGTTGCCTGGTTGGTAGCGCTGCAACTTGGGTTCGATTCTATTAATTGAAACGATTCAGCTTTTTGGGTAAAAATGAAACCGCATGAATTAACATTATTTTCATCATCGGATAAGCCAAATGGTTTTATACTGAGATTGTACTAATGCCAGAAAGTACCGATATAAAATAGTTAAGAATTTAAATAACATCTTTATCAGCAATAATTTGGCATTGTTATCAATTGCTTGTTGATATTTAAATATATAAATGGGTAATTCTATATCTTGTTTTTTTGAGAAAATATCGATAAACAGAGAGAGTGTAAAGTAAGGTTTTGAATTATTTTCTTAAATGGTGATAGTGATCTTAATTATTTCTAATTGTGTGAGGGTTTTTATTATCAATCTGGTGATTGAAACAATATGGAATTATTTCTCATCTATATACACGTAGCATTATCTTGAAAACACCACCTTTAACATTAAATCAATTTTTTGTGATGAATGTCATGTATTAGTAGTATTTTTATATATCGCATAATATGCCTAATCTAATAAAAAATTAAAGGCTATTTGTTTATGCAACAAATAGCAAAGAAAGGAGGGAAACATGGTAACTCTAAGTGGTATTAACTTAATTAAATTAGTTGTGGTGCTGGGACTGGCTATTTGGACTTTTCTGGAATCGTGGGGGTTACTAAAAGATTTTGTTGGTGCCAAAAGAACAGTTGGACGCACGATGAATATGATTCCGCTTGAGGAAAAACCGATTATTCCAACAAAACTATTAAGCCGACGGGTTTCCAATGAATGGTTCCATTGGCTTGGCACTGTTGCATTGATTGCATTTAATATAATCGCATCATTATTGTTGTTCATTGCCGTCTATTATTTTTTCGAGGCAATCATGGTGGAGAACATCCCCCAAGATAAGTTTTTACTGTGGGCAAACTACGGCATTGCCATGTTTATTGGCATGAGTTTCACGTTAAGTCTTACAGGGCTTTGGTTTGCTTACTACATTAAACAAAGTGATTTAATGATTGCCCATTTTACATTGATTATTTTAGGGATTTTAAGCGCTGTGCTTATTAATTTTCCTGTGGGTTAATTGAGTGTATTTCAATGGAATCAGGAGCTTGGTGAGTTGCATGTGCTCACCAAGCTCTTTACCAGATGTTGGTATCTTGCCCACGGAAATAATCCCCTAAATTTTGACTGCTTGTTGGTGAGCTTATTTTCCAACATGCTGTTACCGCTTACAATAAATGGGCGACATTGATAACCTGTTATGCATGGAGAATAATCTATTGCTCTGGGATTGTAATACTCGTCTAAAGATTTAAATAAAATAGAGTAGGGAATTATTGAAAGGATAATATCCTGATTATTAGATTATATTCGCTTTGGCTGAGTAGTAACTCCGAGTAAGGCCATTCAAAAATAACGGCAAACATTCTGTACACATTGTTTAAATTTTGTTTTAATTAAGATTCATATAAATTGATTTATTTATATGCGCAAGTTAGTTAACAAATATTTTTCTATTTTAAATGTTTCACGCTGTTATTTTAAATTAACCTTGTTTCTGTGATGGTTTCATTTAAAAATGAATGTTAAATGCAATGGTTTTTTTATGGGAATCGTATTTGTTTTCTGTCATTAAATTAATTGAAATGAAGTCAGGGGTTTTAGGCTGATATCTTTAACTAATTATTATATAAGGAAGAATCTATGTCTATAATTAAACGTTTTATAGCATCTTCTTTTCTATTACTCGCAATGGCATCGTATTGTTATGCGAATATTGGAATTGAAGATTTATCGATACAAGAACAGGAGGATTTAGAAAAGTTTTTACTTGTCAAGAAAGGAAATAATAAACCTCGTGCTATTGATTTGACCATACCTGAACATGAACGGGGTTATATTGCCTTATTGCGCTTACATGGCATTACAAAAGCGAGCGATCCTGAATGGTTCAAGGAGATTGAGCTTTTAAAACAAGAACAAAAGGCTGCCCACAAAAATGGAAATAGTATAGAGATCCCAGACAATAAAGATACACCGTCAAGTTATCACAGTTGGCCGGCATTCCATTATGAACATGATAGAACGAAAGTTACTGCCAGCATAAGCGGGACTCAATACTATCCTGATTATAATTATGCTGCCACGGTTTTTGCGACTCTGATGGTTTATGCAAAACTCGATAATGGCAAGAAGAAACAAATCGCATCAGGTTACAAAAAAGTCAGCGGCAAAGATGTCAGATACTTTGAAGTCAATACAGATGTTTTGTATGGAAGGAATAAAGCGAAAGAATGTGAAATCTATAATAATATCTCGAAATATAAAATATACGCAGTGACAACGGGTATATACAGCCCTCCTTCAGGCAACAGGTACCTTGTATTAATTAACACTAATGATACAGGGCTTGTTGACACGGACAATGATAAAGAATTTCCTGAAACATTGGAAAATATAGCCCCTGTTAAAAAGGACGGAGATAAAAATAAAGCAATTGTCGTTTGTTTGAATAAGACATATGTTGATGGAAAACATCCGGCTCAATGTGATTATGTGCCTGTATATAACAAGCCGGCACAGGCGAAGCATGTTCTGCTGCCCGTTGTTGGTTCGGCAACATTTAAAGAACTTGTTCTTGCACAGAATGGGAAACCCGAAGCAGGTTTAGTTCCTCCTCATGATGTATCACTGACACTATTTTCTTTGGATACAGGCGGTGTATGTCAGATTCATTCGGATGAATTTATGCGGCATGTCATCATTGATAGGACAGGTAAAAAATTATCATGGGACTTCTCCGGCAAAACAGCATATGCAGATTTTGGTCAGGCATGCTGGAAGGAAAATAATACCTTCATGTTGGAGCTTCAGGGATTCATCGTTACCAATGAGACGGGTTCAGAAGATTCAGGGGAACCAGAGGCGGATGCCAAGAAAAACTATGTTAGATTCCACTTTACAGGGCGCGATAATTTCAATCTTCCGGGCCTGCAAAATACGTATCAACCTATCATCATCCAATGAGATTGTTTACTTGAAGGCTAGCTAGTTCAGCTGGCAGGTGATAATACGCGATAAGGGGATCAGTTCACAAATAATGACGTATTGGGAAAATAAATCATTATCGCTATTGTGTTTTATGTTCTAAGATTACATCAATATCTATGAAATAACGCCAGAAATAACATACTGGCGTTATTTTTATAATTTTCTGTTTTTTATTTTATTTATAAATGTAGCGGTGAATGCTTAAAACAAAAACTAATAAATTTAGTTATTAAAACAATAAAAAATAATATAAATAATGGGATTCAATATGAAAAAAGTCATTTATTCTTAAAAATAAAAGGCGTCTCGAAGGGAGTCAGAACGTCATAACATTACCCATATCAACATTCATAACAATACCCATAATAATATCAATAACAACAATCCAAAATATCGGGATTGGCGGACGAATGGATTGGTAAAGCATAAATGGCGATGGGCCATTTTTTTGCTTTTAAATTATTTTTAAAAACAAAGGGTTGGGTTTGTGTGAAAAATAATCATCAAGAAATGGTGTTCAAACAGGGAGAACTGGCTTAAAAATAGTGTCTTAATGTTATCGTCCATGAAATGATAATAAAAAATGACATATTGTCAGTGTTTCAGCTTTCAATTTGGGCTTACTGCGTTTATTATGCGCGCTTCGTAATTTCAACCGGCGCCACTGGCTTTGAGCTTCAGCGGAGATATGATGCCTCCTGCTGGCTGACACAGTCTTTTCCCGTGGCGGTTCTATCTGCATTATTCCAAGGGATAGATGATAGCATAAATGACTGAGAATACCTCTCTGACTCCACTTGTGGAATTGAAAGCCTTGAGCAAAGGCTTCGACGGCAAACAAGTTATTTCACAGCTCGATCTGACAATCAATGATGGCGAGTTCCTGACCATTCTTGGGCCATCCGGTTGTGGCAAAACCACAGTACTCCGTCTGATTGCCGGGCTGGAAGATGCGGACAGCGGCCAAATTTTACTGGAAGGACAGGATATTACTGATATTCCTGCCGAACACCGTCATGTAAATACGGTTTTCCAGAGTTATGCCCTGTTCCCCCATATGACCGTATTTGAAAACGTCGCTTTCGGGCTTCGCATGCAAAAAACACCGGAAAAAGAGATTGCTCCGCGTGTTGAGGAAGCATTGCGCATGGTGCAGCTTGAAGAGTTTGCCCAGCGCAAACCCGCACAGCTTTCCGGTGGTCAGCAGCAACGTGTGGCGATTGCCCGCGCGGTTGTGAATAAACCGAAAGTTCTGTTGCTGGATGAATCGCTGTCGGCGCTCGATTACAAGTTGCGCAAGCAGATGCAAAATGAACTGAAGGCACTTCAGCGCAAGCTCGGCATTACTTTTATCTTCGTGACCCATGATCAGGAAGAAGCGTTGGTCATGTCAGACCGGATCGTAGTAATGCGTGACGGTCGTATTGAGCAGGATGGTTCTCCGCGTGAGATTTATGAAGAGCCGAAAAACCTGTTCGTTGCTCGCTTTATCGGCGAAATCAATATCTTTGATGCTAATGTATTGCATCGCATTGATGAGCAGCGGATACGCGCCAATGTTGAAGGCCATGAATGCGATATTTTCACTGCGTTGCCAGTGACTGCCGGGCAGACACTGAAAGTGTTGTTGCGCCCGGAAGACCTGCGCGTTGAAGAAATCAATAATGGTGAGCAGTTATCCGGATTAATTGGTTATGTTCGTGAACGTAACTATAAAGGCATGACACTGGATTCTGTGGTCGAAATGGAAAATGGCAAAATGGTGATGGTCAGTGAATTCTTCAATGAAGATGATCCCGATGTTGACCATTCCCTGAACCAGAAGATCGCCGTTACTTGGGTAGAAAGCTGGGAGGTTGTGCTGGTCGATGAAGAAGACGCGTAAACTATTCCAGAATATCGTCATTACGGGCATGGTATCTTGGCTGATGCTGTTCGTTTTTCTGCCGAACTTGATGATTATCGGAACCAGCTTCCTGACCCGTGATGATGCCAATCTGGTACAGATGGTCTTTTCGCTGGATAACTACACCCGATTATTCGATCCGCTGTATGCCGAAGTGTTGCTGCATTCGCTGAATATGGCGATTGTAGCGACGCTGTGCTGTCTGGTGATTGGCTATCCGTTCGCTTTCTTTCTGGCGCGTATGCCGAAGAAACTGCGCCCGCTCATGCTATTCCTGCTGATCGTGCCGTTCTGGACAAACTCGCTAATCCGTATTTATGGTTTGAAGATGTTCCTCAGTACCCGCGGCTATCTGAATGATTTTCTGCTGTGGATAGGGATTATCGATAAACCATTGCGCATTATGTACACCCCTGAAGCGGTTGTGCTGGGATTGGTTTATATCCTGCTGCCATTTATGGTAATGCCGCTCTATTCCAGTATCGAGAAGCTGGATAAACCCTGTCTGGAAGCAGCACGGGATTTAGGCGCAGGCAAATTGCAGACGTTCATCCGCATTATCATTCCATTGACGATGCCGGGCATTATTGCCGGTTGTCTGTTGGTCTTACTGCCTGCAATGGGGCTGTTTTATGTGGCTGACTTGATGGGCGGAGCGAAAAACCTGTTGATCGGGAACGTGATCAAGAGCCAGTTCCTCAATATCCGCGACTGGCCGTTTGGGGCTGCAACCAGCATCTGCCTGACGCTGGTGATGGGCTTGATGCTGTTCGTCTATTATCGTGCGGCTAAGCTGCTGAACAAGAAGGTGGAACTGGAATGATCGGACGCCTGTTGCGCGGTGGCTTTATGACCATCGTTTATGCTTACCTGTATATCCCGATTATTATCCTGCTGGTCAGTTCGTTTAACCAGTCGCGTTTTGGCATTAGCTGGCAGGGTTTTACCACTGAATGGTACAGTCTGCTGTTTTCCAATGACAGCTTGCTGCAAGCAGCCGGGCACTCTCTGACGATGGCGGTAGCTTCCGCCACGTTTGCGACACTGATTGGCTCCCTGACCGCTGTTGCCCTGTACCGCTATTCGTTCCGTGGCAAAAAATTCGTGGGCGGCATGTTGTTTGTGGTCATGATGTCACCGGATATCGTGATGGCGATTTCATTGCTGGTGCTGTTTATGCTGCTCGGTGTTTCGCTTGGATTCTGGTCACTGCTGTTCTCGCACATCACATTTTGCCTGCCGTTTGTGGTCGTGACGGTTTACTCCCGTCTGAAAGACTTTGACGTCAAAATGTTGGAAGCGGCCCGTGACTTGGGTGCCAGTGAGTTAACTATCCTGCGTAAAATCATCCTGCCTCTGGCGATGCCAGCTGTTATGGCGGGTTGGTTATTGAGCTTTACCCTGTCGATGGACGACGTGGTTGTTTCCTCGTTTGTGACAGGGCCGAGCTATGAAATCCTGCCACTGAAAATCTATTCAATGGTAAAAGTCGGGGTTTCGCCGGAAGTGAACGCATTGGCAGCGATTCTCCTGCTTATGTCATTGATTTTGGTCTTGATTAGCCAATTTGTGATGCGGGATCGCACGGGTAAGTCTTGATGCCAGTTTAAGCGTAGTCACGGGTTGGCTACGCTTTTTCTGACTTTGTAGCAACGTACTTCATTATTTATCTGTTAGCTCTCTGTTTGATGCATCAAACAGGTCGATAATTTCAGAAAATTCAGCATCCATATCTCTTTTTTGTAATATTTCAGGTTGTTCTTCACTAGCTATAGCCATAGTTGATTGTTTGAGGCCGTGTGCGATAGTGTGTTCATTCATGAAGCTATTGCCCTCTATTTGTCTATTTTTCATGTATTGTTATGGAATTTTGTAATTAAAATAGATGAATTGTCTTACTCATCAGCTTATCCCATAACAAGTGGCTTTACCCTACAAAATACGGCTCTTATAATAGCCGCTTTTTCGAGGGTAGGTTCACTGAACCTATGTGATACTTACGCACCAACTGCGAGGGGAAACACTGCATGAAAAACAACATGAAAAAGTGGTTCTGTCTGTTAGCCGCTGGGATGATGGCATTATTAAGCATTGGTTCGGTGAATGCCGCTGCCGCAGATGATGGCAAGACGCTGTATTTCTACAACTGGACTGAATATGTTCCGCCTGGTTTGCTCAACCAGTTCACTAAAGAAACTGGGATTAAGGTGATTTATTCCACCTATGAATCCAATGAGAGCATGTACACCAAGCTGAAAACTTATAAAGACGGCGCTTATGATTTAGTGGTTCCATCCACTTACTTTATCTCAAAAATGAGTAAAGAAGGGATGTTGCAAAAAATCGACAAAAGCAAACTGAGCAATTTCCATAATCTTGATCCTAAATTGCTGAACAAATCTTTTGACCCGAATAACGATTACTCCATTCCTTATATGTGGGGAGCAACGGCAATTGGTGTTAACAGCGATAATGTTGATCCGAAATCCATTACTTCCTGGGCTGATTTTTGGAAGCCTGAGTATAAAAATAGTTTAGTGTTGACGGATGATGCTCGTGAAGTCTTCCAAATGGCGTTGCTGAAATTGGGGTATTCCGGCAACACCACCAATCCGAAAGAGATTGAGGCAGCCTATAAAGAGTTACAAAAGTTGATGCCAAATATACTGGCATTTAACTCAGATAACCCCGCGAATCCATTTATGGAAGGTGAAGTGGATGTGGGCATGATGTGGCCGGGTTCTGCTTATGTCGCTCGCCAGTCAGGCACGCCGGTTGAGATTGTCTGGCCGAAAGAGGGCGGTATTTTCTGGATGGACAGCCTGGCTATCCCTGCCAATGCCAAAAATGTCGAAGGTGCGATGAAGTTGATTAACTTCCTGTTGCGTCCGGAGATTGCGGCACAAGTGTCTGAGAAGATAGGTTATCCGACACCCAATCTGGCGGCGAAGAAACTGCTGCCAAAAGCAATGACGGAAGATAAATCCCTGTATCCCGATAATGCGATTATTGAGAAAGGGGAATGGCAGAATGATGTGGGCAATGCCAATATTCTGTATGAAGAGTATTTCCAGAAACTAAAAGCAGGCCAGTGATCTAACGTTCAGTTGAGTTATTGGGGGAGCACTTGCTCCCCTTTTTATTCTTTTGTAACTGCTGGTCTTGGCCAAGGGTTTGATGCAATAAGCAATGATATTTTAATCAGTTCGAATAGCTTGTCTGAGAGTAACTCATATTTCAATTGCGTGGTTTTATCATCAAAGGAAATATCATTCCATGTTCCCATTCCACCGAAAACCCATGCTTCCAAACACGCATGCATCAGTTGACTGCATTCTTCGGGAGCATAATTTTCAGGAAATATTTCACCGCCATTAATATTGCGATCAGGTTTTTCGGATAATGCTTTTATCCCGCGATCAAACCAACTGCCAAAATTAGCATGACCATTTTTGTAGGCAAATTCACTGACTTTTTTTAACTGGCTATCAAGCTTCTGTTTGATATCGTTTATGCCCGGTAAGTTGGGATAATGCCGTTCTGGATTATATTCATTTTTGTGTATGCGGCCATAGGTAAAGCGCAACAGATTATCTTCTGGCGTATTTCCTACTTCTAACCGAGATTCCCAGAAATCTGAATGAGTTTCTTTAACAGCCTCTAACAGCCAACGACCATCACCACCAATGAATATTGCAGATTTGCGATCAGCCTTTTTTCCATTGTTATTGATAGGGACATGATAAACACGTAGTTGCATGACACCGCTTGATTTTAACTGCTCAAACCAAGAAATAGGCGTTTCGGCGAAATTTATTTCGGAATATTTATTATCAGATTTTACAAGATCAACAAATTTAACGAATTTGCAATATTTAAATGCTGAATGGTCAGAAAAATTGTGAGCACAGTAATTTTCTGACAGATAAGCATTGCCATATGCTGCTAATACTATTATTTGATATATATTGGCATTCATTAGATGTCTTTTCCTGTATTTATCACTTCACTTTTTATTTTTTTCATGAGTTTTTTCGGCTGGTGGAGGCACTGTCAGTTTAGCCGGATCGAGTTGTTGCAATACATAGTGAAACGTCATTCTGGCGACGTCACCGTAAATATCAGTACTGACAAAAATTTCATAAATCAGGCCGTTGTGATCAATAAAATAACTGTAGCCACTCGCATCGGATGGGGAAATACTGTAAACAAAAACATGCTTATTAATCCATTTGCCTTGCGGGTTTTTACGCTTGAATTCAGCAATAATGTCGCCCATGGTTTTTTTATGGAAGTAATAATAGATTTTTGCACCTAAAGTGTTAGAGGGGAATTTCACTCTTATCGCATTAAAACTGGCTCTCTTTTTGGCTCCTGGCTGAGGGGCATCTAGATTCATTTCCGTGATAAGAGATTTAAGAATTTTGTCCTTATCAAAATAGTCAGCAATTTTTAAGCGATACTTCGCTTCAAACTCTGATTGCGATAGTGACATGTCCTGCATATTGGATAACTCACCTTGATATTGAGGATTCATGGTGCGCAACATCACATATGCATCTCTGATGGTGCCTAGGTTAGGGGCGTTAGCGAGACCAATGAAATATTGTTGAGACTCATCATCATATTGATAATAAAAAGCTTCTAGATTTCCGTACATATTGTAATAAACAGCACCGTGTTCATCATTGTACAAAACTTTATCTTGTATTTTTAACCAGGAAGAGTAATCAAATTTATCTTTTGGTGCCTTAATAATAAACAAATCACTGTAAAGTTGGGTTGTTTCATTTTTAAAGTGATAGATGTTGCTATTTTCATTTTTTCTATCAATATATAACTCGCCTATATTACGGTAATAAATACCAGAAATAACTTTCTCGAAAGAGGCAAGCTCGGCAGGTGGGAGCTTGATGCTTAATTTATCTTCATAAATCAATTCACCGGGGAAATCGTTGAAGCCTAATTCATTAAGCTTTTTTTCCTGTGAATCATAGAATTTTTTCATCTTAATATCAATGGCCTTAAATCGATTTTGAATATCAATCAATTTCGGGTTATCTGGATTGACCTGCTTTAAATTTAGGGTGAGTTGACACTTATAAAAACCACAGTGACCCTCGGTATCAGTACTCAATTCAGCACCTGAAAAGGTTTTCTTAAGATGAAATGTATTACCGCCAAATTTTATTTTATTTTCTTTTATATCGACTTTTTCAGGAGTGATGCTGATGAAGTGAGAAATTTCTGTCGGGGTGAGATAAAAGTAAATGTCATCTTTAAAGTCGCTAATTTTATCGCTAATGGCTTGTTTTATTTCTGTGACATGAGGAGGATCATCTTTTTCATGAATTGAGACATCAACTTTGTCGACGATGTAATATCCTTCCTCAGGTGCACCACAGCCAGATAAAATCATGGCTAATAGAGAAAATAAAAGTATTTTTTTCATTATTTTTACCTATGTTAATGCGCTATTTCATCTGTTTTATTTATTACAAATAAAGCTGGAATTTGAAAAATAAAAGGAATTAGTTGGTATGACGTAAAACTTTCACGAGCCAGGACTATTTATCCAAATATAATAAACTATATTGTTTTCTCGGAATAATCATTTTTTAAATGTTAGTTTTTATCGATGAAATAGCGCCGCTAAACTTTCCTGAATTTATGTTTCTGCAAGAAAAATAATACCCCTTCTTCTGTTAAATGGAGTGTGTAACACATTGTTTTTATAGGTAGTTAAAATGTTTACATTTGCGGCATTTACGGTGAACACTGATCTTCCTCTTGCCATATAGTTATGTCCGCAATTGCAGTCTGTAGCTCTTTGATTGTAGGCATGTAACTTGCTTGATTAATGATAATCAAATTTAGTTAGTGATGATTAAAAATTATTCTCTTTCTGTTCTCCCGATTATCTGTTAAAGAATAGCCTACTCTAATTCCCGATAAGGGAATGATTGCCTGTACGTGTTGCTACTTGTTCAGAATAGGAGGTCAGAATGAACTGGCATATTGAGCGATTGGGATATCGTCTATTGTGCTGTTTATTGGGATGGGGAACGGTTGGGATAATTTATAAACTTACCGCAAATTACCAGATGCATGGTTATAGTCAGGCAAAGATATTGCCACCTTCTTTCATTGATGAGTGGATTATATTTTCTTCCAGTGGTGTTTGGCTCTACCTCTCTTTCTTTTTATTGATACCGTTGGCTTATCTGTTTTGTCCTTTATTTCGCGTCCGTTGGCTGATGTTTGTGATGCAGGGTTGTGCACTGCTGTCTGGAGTGGTTTATTTGTTATATCCCACCACGCTGGACTACCCATCGGTTACCGGAGAGAGGATATCTGACCATGTGCTCAGGTATCTGATCGCAATAGATTCACCTCAAAACTGTTTGCCTTCACTGCATGCGTCACTGACGGTGTTATCTGTATATGCGCTGTGGCAGAGGAAGCAAAAATTTTGGCGGTTATTGTGGGTAACGTGGGGCGTGTTAATCGGTTTTTCGATTATTCAATTGCGGCGACATTTATTGATAGACCTCGTTGCTGGAATATTAACCGCGATTGCCATCAGTATTTTGTACTTAATAATTTTACGAATTATTGCTATTCGCGCTTATTGCAGTTGAAAAATCTCTGTATTTATTATTTTGGATGCCATCGTTTTATTTAAAGGGATAGTTTTAGCGACTCTATTTGTGATGGATATATTTTTAATGAACGGTGATTTTATGTCATTTAATGAAATTATTGACTCCAAATATTGGATTAATGATTGAATAATGTTTTATTTAACAATGGCATCCAATTGATTTACTTTGGAAATAAAATCTCAAAAAAACTATTTCAAGTGAATAAATAATATTAATTAACTTGTTAATAAACATTAATTTTTATTTCACATAAATTCAACAAGCGCCATAATTAAATCTCATGGCGCTTTTATTTTATTAAAAAAAATTTATGACACAGAGAGAGTGTGAAAATAAAAATGTAAGTTTTTCATATGGCTGTGGAAGGTGTTTCATTTTTCTAATGTGATGTATCATAAATATAAACTTCCTGTTTAATCGACTATCTGATAAATACTCATTTACTCTTGATCCTATATTCAGAACTCACCTTATATTCTGATAATAAATTCAAACATAAAATTAACATTCGGAAGTGATAACACAATGAAAAACCCAAACGAATTGATCCCATTAAAGATCATTGCTTCTGGTTCTGCTTTGCCAGACCGTAAAGTATATTCATCCGATTTAGATATTAAGTTAAATAAACCAGATGGCTTTGTCCAAAAACGTTCAGGAATTGAATATCGTTATCATGCTGATTATGAAATGTCTCAGGCTAAATTAGCAGCAGAAGCATTGCATGCAGCTTTACAAAATCATCAAATTTCTCCGGGTTCTATTGATCTTCTTATTTTTGCTTCGGCAATACCCATTCAGACTTTACCTTATTCCGCTGCACATGTTTTAAAAGAGAGCCAATTAAAAGCAGGAACGGCTTGCTTTGATATTAATTCAAGTTGCGTCAGTTTTGTCTCCGCCTTGAATGTCGCTGGCGGATTGCTGGCAACCAAGCAATATAAGCGCATTGCCATTGTGGCGGCAGAAATGCCTTCTCGTGGCCTTGATTGGGAGCAGCCAGAATCGGCATTGATTTTTGGTGATGGCGCGGCCTGTATGATTGTTGAAAGGGGGGATGGCCAGAGCGGGATCGTGACTCACAAACATGAAACGTATCCAGAAGGTCTTGAGCTGTGTGAAGTCCGTTGCGGAGGAACCCGCAAGAATCTTCGCACAGGAATGGACGACAGCGATTTCCTGTTCCAGATGCAAGGCAAGCCACTATTCAAGCTGACCGCTTCACTCATTGAAGATTTTACGGCTCGTGTACTTTCAAGCGCCAATCTGACTATGCCCGAAATAGATACAGTCATACCTCACCAAGCCAGCCACTTAGGCTTGGAACATATCCGCAAACGGCTGAATATCAGCGATGAGCAATTCATGAACATTTACCGTCATCGCGGTAATCAGGTTGCAGCTTCAATTCCAAGTGCACTGCACGAAGCAATTATGGCAGATCGCTATTATGGCCGTGATTATGTGATGTTACTTGGTACTGCTGCCGGGCTTTCGTTGAGTGAGATGATTTTGAAACCATGAAAATTCTTGTCACTGGAGCAACAAGCGGGTTGGGGCGCAATGCCGTGGATTACCTGTTATCGAACGGGGAAACGGTTGTGGCAACAGGGCGTGACGAGCGGGTGGGAGAGGCATTGACGCAATTGGGCGCAGAATTCCGCTGTGCTGAATTGGCAACGCTGACGGTGGATGACGCGGTTGAGCTGATGTCAGATTGCGATGCAGTCTGGCATTGTGCGGCTAAATCATCACCGTGGGGCGATCCTGATGAGTTTGAATGCATCAATTTGACTGCGACGTACATGTTGGCGCAGGCGGCGGGAATATGTGGTATCAAGCGGTTTGTGCATATATCTACACCCGCCGTGTATTTTGATTTTTCGCACCAACAGCAGATTACCGAAAATCAGCGCAGTCAGAATTTCGCCAATGATTATGCCCGAACGAAGTTTCTGGCAGAGGAATGCATCCGCCAGACGGTGCCGCGTTATCCTGAAACAACCTATATTATCTTGCGCCCTCGTGGGCTGTTCGGCCCGCATGATCGCGTATTGTTGCCGCGTTTGTTGGCACAGGTGAAGGCCAGTAACGGCGTCATGGCTTTACCTGCGGGCGGAAAGAATGTTTTGGATATCACTTATGTCATGAATGTCGTTCATGCCATGTCATTGGCAACTCATCGTGAAGGGCTGCAAAGCGGGGAGATATACAACATCACTAACCAGCAGCCACAGCCATTGGCGCAGACATTGGGGCTGTTATTTGACGAGATGAATTTTGGTTATCGAATAAAGTCACTGCCTTATCCATTGCTGTTTGGCATTGCTGCCGTATTGGAAGGTATCTCCATGATAACCAAGAAAGAGCCATTGCTGACCCGCTATAGTATCGGGGCTGCCTATTACTCTATGACTCTGGATAATTCAAAAGCGAAGGAAGAACTGGGTTATTCACCGATTTATACCATAGAGGAAGGCATTCATCTGACAGCCAACTGGTTAAAACAGGTAGATAAGCAGGCGAATTCACATGGTTAAGATGCGTGTTTTTGAAGTGGGATATTGTACACATCCTGGCTGTATGGCACTGAAGGGTGCCAGTTTTCGCGTATGTAAATTTCCAGCCCGCGCTTGGTTGCTGGAGTGCAATGACAGGCGATGGCTGCTTGATACCGGATATGCCAGCCATTTTTACGATCATACCCGCAGTGGGATTATTCAGTTATATCGTACCGTAACGCCTGTGTATTTTGAAACCAAGGATTCACTGGTAATGCAACTGAAAGAGGAAGGCATCCAGGCGCGTGATATTGAGGGCATTATCATTTCTCATTTCCACGGTGATCATATTGCTGGATTGCGTGATTTCCCGCAGAGCAAATTTATCTGTTCGGGGGATGGCTGGCAGAAAACCCGTAACTTGCAGGGTTTTTCAGCACTGAAAAATGCATTTGTGCGGGGATTAATCCCGGAAGATTTCGAATCCAGAGCTTGTTTTTATGAAGGCTTTGAGACGACTTCCTTGCCAGAAGAGCTGGCGGTATTGGGAGAGGGTTATGCGGTGCCTGATAGTCAGGGGCAGATGCTGATTGTTCCATTGCCCGGTCATGCCGCAGGGCATCTCGGCCTTTGCGTATTGACGGAACAAGGCTGGGTATTATTGGCGGGAGATGCGGCTTGGTCTCCCACTAATTACCGCGAACTGCGTGGGCCGGCAAAATTGGCGAATATCATTATGGATGACAGCCGTGCTTATTACGAAACATTGAACAAGCTGCACCAAATTGACCAAAAGCAGGTTCCGATCCAGCTATGTCATGAGGGAGATTTGGAATGATATTGAAAACGCTTTGGTACTATTGGCGGGCTAAAAGACGATGGAAATTTTTTGACCGACAGCAGCTTGAGCAGCATCAAACGAGAGAATTGGCGAAGTTCAGGCAGAAAATTTTGGCGAAAAGCCCGTATTTTTCTGCCTATGGTGACTTACCGCTGGCGGAATTTCCACTCATGAACAAAGCTATCATGATGGAAAATTTTGACCGGATGAATACCGCAGGGCTTAAACGTGAGGAACTGCTTGAATGTGCCAGACTGAGTGAACAATCGCGTGATTTCAAGCCCATGGTGGGGCAATTCAGCGTTGGTATGTCATCGGGGACATCAGGGCAGCGCGGGCTTTTTGTCGCCAGTTCTAAAGAACGGAGCATTTGGGCTGGCACCATGCTGGCTAAAGTGCTGCCAAACGGTCTCTTTCACGGCGAGCGAGTCGCGCTGTTTTTGCGGGCGGGCAATAATCTTTATGACAGCATTCAGAACCGCTGGATATCTTTCCGCTTTTTCGATTTATTCGCTGATTTTAATCGTCAGGTACAAGCACTGGCAGAGTACGATGCAACAATAATCGTGGCTCCGGCTCAAGTCCTGCGGGCGCTGGCATTGAAGATCCAGCAAGGTGAAGTGTCATTGTCGCCGGCGAAAGTTATCTCTGTGGCAGAGGTATTGGAGCCGCAAGATCGCCAATTGCTGGAGACGGTATTCAAGGAAGTGGGGGAAATCTATCAGGCAACCGAAGGCTTTTTAGCGTGCAGTTGTTCTCATGGCACATTACATCTAAATGAAGAATTCCTGCATATTGAGCAGAAATGGATTGATGAATTGCGCTTTAATCCGATCATTACCGACTTTACCCGGGAAACCCAGCCAATCGTGCGTTACCAGCTTGATGATATTTTAATTGCGAAGAAAACCCCCTGTGGTTGCGGTAATCCTGCATTGGCGATAGAGCGGATCGAAGGGCGAAATGATGACCAATTGATTCTGCCTGCCTATGACGGGAAAAACGTCAGTATTTTCGCTGACCCTTGTTCACGGATTATTGCCAATACATTGCCGCTGACGAGTGATTATCGCCTTACGCAGACAGAATTGTCGCTAAAATTAGAAGGAACTTGCCCCATCGAAATCCTCCAGCAATGCCAGTTGGCGTTGTCAGACTATTTCGCTAAGCAGGGGGTTGATACCGATAAAATTGATTGGAACTGTGTATCGCAGGAGATATTGCCGGATTTATTCAATAAACGCCGCCGGATTATCAGAAAGAAGGAATAGCCTGAAAATACGCGGTTTAAAGCGGTGCAAGCGACCATTTCTGGGGATTTGCACCGTTTTACTCCTCTTATGGGGATACTTTTATCCAGCGTTTGTATTAAAAAGCTAGCGTTACTGTTTGATTCAAGTAAGAAGACGTATGTTTAAGCCTTATATGTTTGTGTCATTTTATAGGTTGAAACCCAATAATTAACCAGTAATTAACATTGAATTAATTTTGACTTAGTGCAGAATTATAGATGTTTAATAGATTAAAAAAGCAATGTAAGAGGCAATGATGGGAAAAATATCAATCGCAGAGTTTGAAGCTAAAGTTCAGGAAAAATAGGAGGTTATAATAATAATCAGGGCTCCAAGAGGGACGCTGGTTGATGACTACGATTATGAAAGGAAAGCTGCTGGAAATAGCTCAATAACAGAGTGGATAGAGAACCGAATTAAACCTTGTGTAAATGGGTTAGAAGTTGAAGTTATAGATGGCGATTATTCCAAACCTCATGGCCGTACTAAAATGGATACTCTTCGTTCCGGATATGAGCGCTAAATTGGCTATGAATGATGATACTAAACATAAGGGGAATTTGTGCATATATTACAGCTAAACGAACTGCGAATATGGTTCTATCGTGAGGATAACTCTGTAATACGCAATGTTTCGCTAAAAATTGCTGTTAGCCAAATAAAAAAATTTTTGGGTATTTCCCTGAAAATTGAAAGCTGGGGTAAGTTGCGATCAGTGTTGGCAGAGTTAGAGGGCAATGTAAGAGAACTTGATTCATGGGATAGTTTACGGGAACAACATTCTTTTTCTGAGCTAAAAGTCTTTCTTGCGAAAAAGTTAAATTACCCTATTAAAGCTCACTCATGGAAAACGCTTGAAGAGAAATTTTTGGCATTGAAAAGTTTTTTACAGCCACAACTCATTGGGGCTAGGGAGCGCTTTGAACAGAACAAAGCCCGTAATTTTTCTGCATCTTCTAAGTTGGAAGGAATTTCCATACCGGCAAATATATCAAACTTATCTAAAGAAGAAATAATAGCTAAGTATCTAAAAAATATTAATTAATTTTATGGCGAGGATACATGGACAAGTATTTAACCACCTATGGAGATCCTTATTGTTATAAGGGTACTAATGTATTAATAAATTTATTCAATATTCAAGATATTACAATTCTTGAAGGGTTAGAATCTGAGTTAACAGCAAAAGCTTCTGAACAAATTAATTTTCGAGATCCACCTTATAGCCTACAAACTATGAAAGAAATACATCAAACTTTGTTTGGCGATATCTATGAGTGGGCAGGAGAGCTGAGGCGTTGTGACATAATAAAGGAAGAAACCCGTTTCTGTAATGCGTCTTTTCTAGAGTCAGAAGCAAAGAGATTGTTTTCTGCATTAGAAAAAGATCAGTGGCTATCGGGTTTGATGTGGGAACCATTTTGTGAAAAATTAGCCGAGCACTATTGTGAATTCAATATGCTACATCCTTTCAGGGAGGGTAATGGTCGAACCCAAAGAATACTATTCGATTTTATTGCAAACTATAATGATTACACTATTGAGTGGAGTGAAATTGAACGCGATGAATGGCTCTGTGCCAACAGACGTGGAGTCGGTATGAATTATGACATGATGACCGAGTTATTCAAACGAGCCGTTGCTTATTAATGTCAACTTAATGCATTTTTACAAGAAATGATATAAATGCCTCATTATTGCACCCAATAGAAAAAATAGCGGCGTATTTATGCAGATGCTGCCATGTTGGTATGATACTTTATTCTTCTTTTATGCTGGTGAGTTATTCCCAAACTTTTCGTATGCCCTCCTAGTTGGATTAGCCTCTTAGTGCAACCCTGCTCTATGAACGCCTAATTCTGACACAAAGTAGACTGCCAGTTAAATTCCGCCCAGTTCAGCAACAATGTTAGAATGAGTGATGGCTAATACGAATAAGTAGATTGTTCATTTACAACCCTCCACCATTGTGGTTAAAATGCCGCCTCTAAAACCTTCCTGAATTTGTGCTGCTGCAGGAAAAACAACACTTCTTCCCCTTCAAAACGGAAGAAGCGAATTTTTGTTTTTCTAGGTAGCTAACATGTCTACATTTAAGCGATTACAAAAACGTCTATCCCGTCAGGGAATCGAAACTCATTACGAAAACAACGTTTATCGTCTCAATAGAAATCAAGTTACAGCAGAAGTATTGCTGCCCGAATCGTTGCCATTGGAAGAAAAAGCGGTACAGCAATTGCTCGATCTGGCTTCAGTGCATGTGCCGGGCAGTGCCGCCAAGGTTTGCAAGGCTCGGGCAACGCCGGATTTTCACCCGGGAACAACCGCTCCGGTTGGCAGTATTGTGGCAACCACCGAGGATTTAGTGATCCCCGCTGCAATTGGTACAGATATCAATTGTGGCATGCGTCTGCTCAAAACGGGGCTGAATTATGAAGAAGCAAGTACAGAAAAAGCAGAACTGATCCGGCAATTGAAAAATAAATTGTTGTTGGATCAACGCGATGTGCCGGTGACACCGGCTTCATTTCATGCCTTGTTTGATGACGGCCTGGAGGCTTGGTTACAGGAATTGCCATGTCGGGGAATTTGGCAACAAGCCGATTTCAAACGAATGTCTGGCGAGTTAAATGCGGTGTTGAGCACGCAGGCCGTCAAGGCACATAGCCGATACGCCCCTGATGCCTTTTTTGAAAAGCGGGAAATTATTCGCCCGGCCAGTTTGGGCACGGTGGGTTCAGGCAATCACTTTGTTGAGTTGCAAATTGTCGATACTATTTTGGACAGGCATGCCGCTTATGCAGCAGGTTTGCGTGAAGGCGACGTATTAATGATGATCCATACCGGTTCACGTGATGTGGGTTTTTACGTCGGCAAACGTTGGGCAGATAAAGCCAAGATGCTATGGCCTGCGACAGAAAAATATCCGGCCTCGGGGCTGTTTGGTTTGACCGCAGAACATGCTCAGGAATATTTTCTGGCGATGGGGGTGGCGGCGCGTTATGCGTGGGCGAATCGCATTGTATTGACGGAGTTGGTTCGTTCCGCGTGGCAGCAGGTATTTACACAGGACAAAAGCCAATTGATTGTGGATCTTTCACACAATATTATTTTTCCTGAGCAGGGAATGAATCTTCATCGCAAGGGAGCCACACCAGCGCGAGCAGGGGAGCTGGCACTTATTCCCGGTTCAATGGGGGATTATTCCTATTTGGTATTGGGAAAAGGTCATCCCGATTGGCTGTGGTCATGTTCTCACGGTGCAGGGCGCTCAGTCCGGCGTCAGGAAATGCGCGGTAAGTTGCCGAACATCCAACAACATGGTCACTTGCCTTGGCAGTGTATTACGTTGAAAAGTGAGCGCTTGCGTGAAGAGGCCCCAGCAGCCTATAAACCCATTACGCCAGTGATTGAGATACAAGAACAAGCGGGATTAATTCAATCTGTAGCGAGAGTCAGGCCGTGGATCACGTTTAAGGCTTGATACTGATTTAGGGCTTGATATAGGGGGCTGGCTTTTAGTCAGCCCTTATTTTTTTACGGGGCAGCGGGCAGGAACAAACTATCCGCGCGATTCCTCTGCCTCCGCGTTATTTCTTTCTTGGCATTATTTTGCTGCGTCTAATGCTTGGGCTAGATCGGCAATAATGTCGTCACTGTGTTCAATCCCGATGGATAGGCGAATAAGATCCCGCGATATACCTGCCTTGAGCATTTCTTTTTCATTTAATTGCCGATGGGTGGTCGATGCCGGATGGCAAGCCAGTGATTTGGCATCACCAATATTCACCAGACGTACAACCAATTGCAGGGAATCAATAAAACGGGTTGCTGCCTCTTCACCACCCTTGATGCCGAACGAGAGGATGGAGGCGGGTTTTCCGTTCATATAACGGACAGCTAAATCATATTCTGGGTGGGTGGGCAATCCTGCATATTTAACCCAGGCTACCTGCGGATGTTGCTCCAGATATTGGGCAATTTTCAGGGCATTTTCAGTATGGCGTTCCATACGAAGAGCCAATGTTTCAAGCCCCTGCAAAATCAGGAAGGTATTGAATGGAGACAGGGCGGCTCCCGTGCTGCGCAGTGGCCCGACACGGCAGCGGGCAATAAAGGCCGCATTACCAAAGTGTTCGGTATAGATTATCCCATGATACGACGCATCCGGGGTGCTCAGAATGGCAAAGCGATCCTGATGCTCCGCCCAAGGGAATCGGCCGGAATCGACGACCATCCCACCAATGGAAGTGCCGTGCCCACCAATATATTTGGTCAGGGAATGAATAATAATATCTGCGCCATGTTCAAACGGGCGGCATAGATAAGGGGTGGCAACAGTATTATCGACAATGAGGGGGATGCCATGACGATGTGCAACATCAGCCATCCCTTGAATATCGATAATATGCCCGGCAGGGTTTGTGATGGATTCGCAAAACAGTGCCTTGGTTTTCCCATCAATCAGCGCTTCAATGGCTGCCATATCGTTATGATCAACGAAACGGGTTTCTATCCCCATATTGGGAAAAGAGTGCGCCATCAGGTTATACGTCCCACCATACAATTTTGCGACAGCGACAATGTTGTCCCCCACGGTTGCGATGGTCTGAATGGCATAGGTAATTGCTGCCATGCCAGATGCAACGGCCAGCGCACCAATTCCCCCTTCCAGAGCGGCTACGCGTTTTTCCAATACATCATTTGTCGGATTCATGATGCGGGTGTAAATGTTGCCTGCAACTTTTAAATCAAATAGATCGGCACCATGTTGGGTATCATCAAAAGCGTAAGATGTGGTCTGGTAAATCGGAACTGCAACGGATTTTGTTGTCGGATCGGGTGAATAACCAGCATGGATGGACAAAGTTTCTAATTTCATTGTCATTTCCTATTAGTTTAGTGACGAGATACTTACATTTGAGACTGAAACTCAAAATACGGCCTGCAAAAATACTGACGGCGAAAATACCGTGATGCGTTTGATTCTATTGAGATAGTGGTTCTTTATTGCTTGCCGGTGAACGAAGCTGTTTTGATATGGAGAGTCCCAATAAAGCGATTTCATTATGAAAGCATCAGTGAAAACACATCATACTCTGCTTTATTGTTAGCTTGTTAAACAAGGCGAATTATTGGCTAATTTACAAAATGGCAATGAGATAGGGCAATATCAAAAATAAATGTTAATAGATATCAATTTGATACCTGATTTAAACGGCGCATTATTTGGTTTTTAAAATGAAATATATCTATATGTAATGGTTGGCAACTGAATAAATAAACTAATATTAATCGAGGTTGTTTTGTTTTACCCAAATTCCTTGGCTAAGTTTTTAATATTTAAAATGGTTTATAAACTCAAAAGGTAACTGCTGATGGTGATGAAAAAAGCGTTTCTGGCAACATTGGTTGTATCAGGTTTTATGTATGTCTCTCTCGCTTATGCAGATTCTCATACTGTTGCCGTTGGATATGCTCAAAGTAAAGTGCAAAACTTTAAAAATATTCGCGGTGTGAATCTCCATTATCGCTATGAATGGGACTCCCCTGTCAGCATCATTGGTTCATTTACGTATATGAAAGGCAGTGAGAACCACAGTGGCAAGCGTAAATATGAGGCGATCGAAGGGGCATATTATTCCGCCAGAGGGCACCTTGATGGGAAATATTATTCATTGATGGCTGGCCCTGCTTACCGCATTAATGATTATGTCAGCATATATGGTCTAATAGGGTTTGCCCATACAAAAATAGATGCAGATATTAAGGACATGTTTACAAATAAACACGGCCCAATAAAATCTCGTCACGTGAAGGTAGATAAAAAATCAACCGATTTTGCTTACGGTGCTGGCGTAGAAGTGAACCCAATGCCGAACCTGAGTGTATATGCTGGCTATGAAGGTTCATCAGCAAAATTAGTTGACAATGGCAGCCATAGCATCAATGGCTTCAATATTGGGTTAGGCTATCGTTTTTAATTAATGGTTTTTTAAGTGACTATTTATAAAATGACGATTCTGATGTATTGAATTATATATTGATGAAATAATTTTTTATTTTTATTGAAACATTACCTTAATATAAAAAAGGTGCTCTCCCACTTTGGAGCACCTGATTTTTTATACCAGACTTCCCTTTGCCAAAATAAATAGGTTGTCATTTTCACTCCCGTTATAATTCATTGAATTATTCATTGCGTTGAGCTATTTATTGGATAATCATTTCACGATTCGGATAACTTCCCATTCCCTTCCAAATATTCATGACATATCTGCACTTAATGGATCTTTTCTGCATATAGCGGCTAATTGAATTTATTTATTTTACGTAATGATGATCCCCTAAAAATCATTGATTAAATAAATAAAGGTGATCACTCATGAAAGGCTTAAATAATAAAGTTGCCATTATCACTGGTGGTGCCACCAAAATTGGGGCTGCTGTTGCCAGAGTATTGAGTGAATATGGAATCAAAGTCGCGATTTTCGATATTGATCAGGAAGGAGGGCGTAAAGCTGCCAGTCAAAAACCGGAATCCATTCGGTTTTGGCATGTTGATATTACAGACGACAAACAGCTTTCTGAGGGAATCCATGAAGTGGTTGCGTATTATGACAGCCTGAATTTCCTCATTAATCTCGCCGCAACCTATCTGGATGATGGTGCTGATTCCAACCGAGAAGATTGGTTGACTGCTTTGAATATCAATGTGGTCAGTGCGATCAAGGCAGCTCAGTTTGTACGCCCTTATTTCGTGGCCGCAGGTGGCGGCGCCATCGTTAATTTCAGCAGTATTTCATCTTCAGTTGCCCAAACGGGACGCTGGTTATATCCCGCGTCAAAAGCCACTTTATTGCAAGTTACCCGCAGTATGGCAATGGATTACGCCCCTGATCATATCCGCGTTAATTCCGTTTCACCCGGCTGGACTTGGTCACGAGTCATGGATGAGCTGACTCAGGGAAATCGCCAGAAAACTGACGAGGTCGCCGCCGATTATCACTTGCTTGGCCGCGTGGGTGATCCAGAAGAGATTGCGCAAGTGGTGGCTTTTCTGCTGTCAGATTTGGCGAGTTTTGTGACTGGTGCTGATTATGCCGTTGATGGCGGCTATTCGACGATGGGGCCGGAGCAGGCAAAACCAGCCATTCCACGCTTGGCGGAGCCTTTTATTTCACCAGAATCGAATCCACCGGAACCCGCGCAACAAAATGCGCCATCAACGTCTGTGCAACAACAGTAAGTATGCCCGAAAAGGGGATAACGCAAGCGTTTCGATTCCACAGCCCAGAATAAAATGAAAGAGGAAAATATTATGCGTCGTATAGCTATCGTGGGAGGTGGTCAAGCCGGACTGCCTCTGGCCCTTGGGCTGCTGGACAAGGGCTATCAGGTAACAGTCGTCACCAATCGCACTCCTGATGATGTTCGCAATGGTCGGGTGATGTCGAGTCAGTGTATGTTTGATTCTTCTTTGCAATTTGAACGTGATTTAGGATTGAACCAGTGGGAGGCGGAATGTCCGCCCGTTGAAGGCATTGGTTTCACGGTTCCTCATCCTGAAATGCCCGGTGATAAGCTGATTGCATGGAGTGCCAGACTTGATAAGTATGCGCAAGCCGTTGATCAACGAATCAAGATGCCAATCTGGATGGAGCAATTCGCGGCCCGTGGCGGCAATCTGGAGATCCGCGATGTCGGGGTCACGGAGCTGGAAGAGCTGGCCGCTAACCATGAGCTGGTTATTTTGGCGGGAGGCAAGGGTGAAATCGTGAAATTGCTGGAGCGCGATGCATCCCGTTCTCCCTATGACAAGCCTCAACGGGCATTGGCTCTGACTTATGTGAATGGCATGCTGCCGACACCCGACTATTCCCGTGTGTCTTTTAATCTGATCCCCGGAGTAGGGGAATACTTCGTGTTTCCGGCTCTGACCCTCAATGGCCCCTGCGACATTATGGTATTTGAAGGCATTCCGGGGGGAGCTATGGATGGCTGGCGAGAGGCAAGAACACCGCCGGAACATCTGGCCTATAGCAAGCACATCCTTGAGACTTTCCTGCCGTGGGAAGCTGAACGTTGTAAAAATGTAGAGCTGACCGATGCAAATGGCATTCTGGCCGGGTGTTTTGCGCCAGTGGTACGCAAACCCGTACTGACTTTGCCATCGGGCCGGCAGGTATTTGGTTTGGGGGATGCGGTAGTGACCAATGATCCCCTGACCGGGCAAGGTTCCAACAATGCCACCAAAGCCTGCAAAGTATACTATGAAGCGATCATTGCCCGTGGCGACAGACCTTTTACGGCCGAATGGATGAACGATACCTTCGAACAATTTTGGCAATATGGTCATTGTGTCGTGGAATGGACGAACAATCTGCTTGCCCCGCCAGAACCGCACATCCTCCATTTATTGGGAGCCGCCCAACACTTACCTGCACTTGCAAGTACTATCGCCAATGCCTTCAATCATCCCCCTGTCTTGTTTCCATGGTGGAAAGAGAGTCATGCCTGTGAGGAATTCATCCATTCATTGGCATGCTCACTGACACATTCACAGACAGTTGAAAAAGTCAGAGCGTAGAGGTGTTGCTATGAGTATCAATATATTGAACAGCCAGATGCCTGGGTTTGATTGCGAATGGGGAATCACTGGGTTTGAGTCGAGGACGCTGCGGGCAATCTTGGGGAATTACCCGACCGGTGTTGCCGTGGTTGCCACCCGTACTCTCGATGGGCGCAATGTAGGGCTGACGATCAATTCATTCGCTTCGCTTTCTCTGGAACCACCGTTGATCCTCTGGAGTTTGGTTAACCACTCGCCAAACCTGAAAGTATTTCGCGATTGTGAATATTTCACGGTCAGTATTCTGGGGTGTGAACATCAGGAGTTGGCACTGCGCTTTGCGAATCCAAGGGTAGAAAATAAATTTCAGGATATTGAGGTACAGGAGACGCCGGAAGGGATCCCCTCAATCGGAGGCGCAATAGCGACGCTGGTTTGTACTAACCATCAGCAAACGCATGTGGGGGATCACTTACTGATGATTGGGCAAGTAAGGCGGGTTGCCAGCATTGAAGGCAGGCCACTGGTTTTTCATGGCGGTATGTTCACTGGGCTGCATGATATGCGCGGAATATAAAGCCATTCTGCTGCTTTTAGTCTGCCTATTCATAGGGTTGGAACACACTCAGGAGAATACTCATGAAAAATCCATTAAATGCGCTGGTTTGTGCGCTGAATCAGGGAAGTGTGAAGATTGTCGATCTTACCCAGACATTAACCCCGGATTTTCCGGCCCTGCAATTGCCTGAGCAATTTGGGCAAGTCTGGGCATTCAAAATGGAGCGCATTTCCCACTATGACGAGAATGGGCCGGGCTGGTACTGGAACAATTTTAGTTGTGGTGAACATACCGGCACGCATTTTGATGCCCCGGTTCATTGGATAAGCGGCAAAGATCACCCGGATAACAGTGTCGATACCATTCCCCTGCATAACTTTGTGGCTCCTGCGGTGGTGGTGGATGCCAGCCAACAGGTGGCACAGGATCCGGACTGGCTTCTGACCGTTGAATTTTTGCAGGGGTGGGAAGCGCGATATGGGCGCATTCCCGCAGGCGCGTGGGTGCTGTTCAGAACAGATTGGTCGAAGCGGGCAGAAGATCCGGTTCGCTTCCTCAATATGCAAGACGGTAGTGCGCATACCCCCGGCCCCACTCAGGAAGCCGTAGAGTGGCTTATCCATGAGCGCGATATCCGGGGATTCGGGGTAGAAACCATCAATACTGATGCAGGCCAATCCTACGCATGGCCATTGGCTTATCCTTGCCATACCTTAATGCACGGAGAGAATAAATATGGCCTGCAATGCCTGAAAAACCTCGATCAACTGCCGCCCATCGGAACGGTGCTCATTGCGGCTCCCTTGAAAATCGGAGGTGGTTCAGGCAGTCCACTGCGTGTTCTGGCGCTGGTCGATCCATTGTCAGGAGTGGCGGCATAATGACCGGATCGCAACCACACATCATCATCGTCGGCAGTGGCATCAACTCGTTGGTTTGTGCTGCACTGTTGGCAATGTGGGGAAAATCTGTGCTGGTACTTGAGCGGAATGCCATATTGGGCGGCTGTATCCGTACAGAAGAACTTTTTCCCGGTTACACCCACGATGTGCTTTCTTGCTGGTATCCGCTGTTTTTGAGCAGCCCGGCTTACCAGATATTGAAACCGGCTTTGGAAAAAGTGGGTTTGGCGTTCGTGCAAAGTGATTATTCAACCGGGCTGATACAACCAAACGGCAAAGGGATTGCCTTAACGCGGGATATTGCCAGTTCCGGCTTGCGGCTGGATAACATTGCCTTGGGGGATGGCGCAGCATTGCAGCGCATGGCGCAACAAGTTTTCCAAGATGATGCCGCACTGACTTTTGGTTTGCTGGGGCAAAATCCATATGGATTGGGAATGTTCAAATTGCTCTTTTCTGAATGGCGAAAGCGGGGCCTTGATGGATTGGCTGAATTTTCAGGTCATTCGCTGGAAACGTTCCGGCGCTGGTCTGAACGTGAATTACAGTCTGATTTCAGTCGTGCGTTGATAGCACCGTGGGTACTGCATACCGGATTGGGGCCTGATGATGCCAGCTCCGCCCTGATAGGCAAACTGACCTTCGCTGCTGTGGTTGCCGGGGGGATGCCGGTCGTGAAAGGCGGCAGTTCCCGAATTGTAGAAGCCCTCAGCACCATTATCGAGCAACATGGCGGTCAACTTATCACCAATGCCAAGGTGGATCGGATCATCACACAAGGGAAAGGAAAAAGCCGCCGAGCTTCCGGCGTTGTGGTGGCAGGGAAGGTTTATCACGCCAGCGAGGCGGTGGTTTGCAATGTGACCCCCCAACAATTGTATGGGCAGTTGCTGGATGACCAGCCTGATGCCGTCCTGCAACGTGCGCGAAGTTATCGTTATGGACGTGGCGGAATGCAAATCCACTTTGCTTTAAGCACGCCGCCTGCATGGCGTGAACCGGAACTGCTCCATGTGCCACTGATCCACTTAACTGAAAGCATGGAACAAGTCTGCCTATCGGTAACACAGGCCAACAATGGTTATTTGCCGAGTCACCCGACACTGGCCATAGGGCAACCCACGGCAGTTGATCCCTCCCGAGCCCCAGAAGGGGGGTGGATCTTGTGGATCCAAATGCAGGAATTGCCCACTCATGTAAAAGGGGATGCCTTGGGAGAAATCTCAATACCTTCAGACGGGAAATGGAACGCGGCTCTTAGGGAGGCCGTTGCGGATCGTGTACAGGAGCGTCTTGAAACCGTGATCCCCGGTTTTTCATCTTCCATTGTCGGGCGTAAATCCTATTCCCCGGCGGATTTGCAGGCATTGAATTGTAACTTGGTCGGAGGCGATCCCTACTCAGGTATTTGCTCACCTGACCAATTTTTCTGGTTGCGCCCCTTTGCCTCCTTGCAAAGGGCAAAAGCGCATCAAACCTCAGTCAGCAATGTATTTCACATTGGGGCTTCAACGCATCCCGGCCCCGGATTAGGCGGAACTTCCGGCTATCTTGTCGCCCGTCAACTTGCGCGACGTTAATCGACATTAGCCAGACATTTCACAGTTTATTTATTACGTATACACCACATGGATTTCAAATTACATCGCGGTGGCAAGGGGCGCATCCCCAAAAGCGAGCGCAGCCAACAAAGAGGCGGTTTGAAATACGAAGTGTATTCTCCTATTGAGAGGAAAAGTGCATGGCAACAAAATTCAGACAGTTTTTTTATGCAATCACGTTATCGCTGTTGAGCACTTCTGCAATGGCGACAGAAAATGGGGGTGTCGGTCTCTATCCCGATGGCTTGGATAACTATTTGTCAGGCGCACTGCCACCACCGGGATTCCATACGGCATTTTATGCCGGCAATATTCACTATACCGAATTGCGGGGAAATCATGGTGCCCTGCTTCCGGTTCCCGGTTTTAAGGCTAACGTGAATTTCCTTGCCCCAAGGGCGCTTTGGGTGACTGAAAAACAGATTTTAGGGGGACAACTGGCTTTCCATATGGTCATGCCTTTATTGGATGTGACCCTCAAGGGAAATGGTCAATCCAGTAACAACAAGGGGATAGGGGATGTCACGGTTGGCTCTGTCTTGGGTTATCACCCGCAGCCTGATTTAGACTATGTTATTGGTTTAGATACCTACGCGCCAACAGGCCGCTACAATCGTCAAGATCCGGCCAGCGTAGGAAAAAATCATTGGGGGCTGCAACCGGCGATGGCGGTGAGTTATTCCCCTGCCTATGGCATCAATGCCGATCTTAAAGTGATGTATGACATCAATTTTAAAAACAAAGCGACCAACACGACCTCTGGTCAGGCAATTCATGCGGATTACGCATTGGGGTGGGGAGTTGGCAACGGTCTGGTTCTGGGAGTTGGTGGCTATGTTTTCCAGCAGATTACCAATGATCACGGGCCAAATTCAGCACAGGGCAAAGAAAGTGGATTCGGTTTAGGCCCTTCCGTTCGCTATGCCAATAATAAAGGCTGGTTACTGACGTTGAAATGGCAAAAGGATATTGTTGCCAATAACCGTCCGGCAGGATCGCAGGTTTTTTTGAAAGCGGTGGTGCCATTTTGATATTGCATTGTGGATTCAAATACTAAGTACTGCATAGACATAGATGAAAAATAGATAAGAACATGATTAATAAACTAAAAAACGCTGCTGAGTAATATGGCAGCGTTTTTATTTGACATCGTGAATACTCATATGGAGGGATGCAGAAGATAATCGACATGGAAAGGGATTAATTTCAAAACTGTGATTGTAACCAAATAAACTATCACTTATGTAAGTTATGTTACTTTTTCCTTACGATGAATATAACTTTAGTTTGTAAGTTAAGGAGAAAAATGATGGGAAGGTCTTTTCATGATTTTTATCAGCAAATGGATCACTATGGTGATCGTCCTAGGCCTGCTGACTATAGTAATTATACTCCCCAGAATCATACTTCTGCGGCGGAAGTAATGCTCGGCTCACACCCATTCAGTCTTAGCTATTTTATTGATCATTCAGGTGGTAAGGCAAATGTGCTAGTTCTCACCTCTGTACTGGGTTGTCATGATTTACTGGATGCAAGTATAACTCCCTGGATGTTTTACTCAAATGTCAGGGAAATAATATTGCATGAAGGTCTTTGGATTACACCTGATCCAGAGTTAACGCAGAATAATCAAGGGATGAACATGGATAACAAGCTCGATGCTGTTTTTGTGGCTGTGTCTTTTATAGCCTCCGCAGATCGTGCTCATTTTGCAGATGCATATACTGTCTGCATATATAACCATTTTCGCCAATATCTGCAATATCTAGCTGATAAATTAACTGTGCCTGTTTGTGCCCCTCAAGGTGAAATTCGTAACCGGTACCATGTAACGAATAGAGGGACTGATTTCTTTTGCGTCAGGGATTATCAGCTAAATCAATTGGATGTGTTTTATCCTCATGAAGGAGCCCATCCTGCAACAAATGATTTTTTCTGGAGATAAACAGCGAGCTGTAACCTGTTTTGATGATAATAAATTAACCACGTTTTAAACTTTCACTCGGTGTTTCACCATAGCGAGCTTTATATTCTGCGCTGAATCGTCCCATATGGGCGAACCCCCAACGCAGGGCAACACCGGTAACGCTGGTAGCCTCTCCTGTCAGCAGTTCTGTGCGGACATGTTCCATGCGCAGATCGCGTAGATACTGCATCGGACTGATATTCAGAAACTCTTTGAAACCTGAATAAAGGCTACGCAGACTAACTCCCGCAACTTGGGCGAGTTGCTCGACCGTAATGGGTTCGTGGGCATGTGCCTGCAAATATTCCTGCACTCGCCGTACATGCCGTGGGCGAATAGCGCAGCGGCGGTTAGCCGCTTCAACGTAATTGTGCTGGTGTGTGGACAGCAGGGTGACGGAAAGCAATTGTTCCATCTGATTGGTGATCATCCTGTATTGCAGGATATCAGGCACCTGAGTTGCGCACTCCAACAAATAAAGCATCAAACACCGCCATGCCTGACAATGCCGCCATGCAAACCCCAACTCAAATACCAAGGGCTGATCCAGCGGATGCCCAATCTGCCCGATTAACGTTCTTTCCAGCAAAGAGCGCGAAATTCTGACCATGAACTGATCATTATCCGCATGCCAGTGCATGGAAGTCTGTTGATTGGGGCTCAATACTGATGCCATATCCGGAGTCGAATTAAGTTGTTGGTGACCGCTTTCAATGCAAGCGCGGCCCGCCAACGGCATCTGAACGAGAAAAAAGTCACCTAATTCCCCCGGATCGATGTTCACATTGGCGCCGTAACGCAAGCGGCTCATGGAAAAACTCCCCAGCGGAATATAGTGCATTCGGGCATCCAGCTTTTGATTGTTGCCCAATATATTGAGTTGATGAGGTTGCATCACCCGTCCAACCATCGATTTAATTTCATCAAGATCATTGGATGCAAAAAGCAAATGTTCTGGTGAACTGAGATGAGACTCAATTTTTGGCACGGCATATTTGGGATCCGCGCATTTCGAATCAGAAGATTTGGGTTCTGAATAGAGAGGCCAAGTACTGTTGTTCACCATGTCAGATGCCTCCATCAAATAAATATGAATAAATAAAAAAGTGCAGTTAACGTTATCTCGTTGTCTATTCACAGTATCCATATTTTTTTTAAATGCTTTCTAAATAGTTTTTCACAATTATTATCATCGTATATTTATTATAAATAGAGGGAACTATGGAGGGCGAATACATTGAGATTATCTGTCTTACGAAGCATTGCATTGTTAATAAAAGCTGTTTTCTCACATGATATTGAATTTATTTATTATTAGAGAAATTAGCCATGAATGTACTGCGTGTGTTTTTAAACAATCAATAGACAATAGATAAAAAATACATAGACTCTTTGTGGTTAACATATGTTGAATTCAATTATAAAAATGTCGCCATAATTCATTCAAAAACCATACTAAACTTATACCAACCGGAAATAATATTTTGGTCAATTTAATCGAAATAAAGCTATATCAGGAGTTATAAAACATAATGACAAGTGACTTTTGGAAAATACGCTATGGTGAATCGATATATATACTGTCGTCACGCATTTTTATTTCTATTATGACACTTTACCTTCTGCATAACGACAATGTCTGGTTATCGTCCTGTTTTCTTGCCATCTATTTCTTATCAAAAAGTGTATTCGGTTTTTTTCTCGCACATAAGTTTGAACAATTCGGCAAAAAACGGCTGCTTATCCAATTAATATTATTATTTATCTGTATGTTGCTGGCAACGATGCTCCTCAAATCCATGCCGGTGAGCTTGCTGGCACTGATGCCCATAGCTGTTGGGGTGGGCTTTGTCGAGGCATTTTTTGCACCTATTGTGAATGCTTTTATCCCGACGATAGTGGATAACAACTTTATCATTGAAGCATTCAGAAAGACTTTTCTGATTCAAGCCTCAAATAATTTATTTGGGATTGCTATTGGCATGGGAGCATATCAATTAGCCGGGTTTGATAATATGATATGGGCTATTATTTTCCTATCATTAATTTCTTTGGTTATTCTTAATTCCATAAACTGTAAAGGTATTCCCGCTTCTTCAAATTCATCGCTTACCAGTAATAACATGAAAAACGCAATGGCGATATTTATTGGCTATCGCTTCGAGCCTTGGTGGGCTTTTTCTTCAATGGTAGTCAACATGTTTCTGGTTTCATTTTCGTCATTTATCATTCCTTACTTTATAACAAAAGTTGTTGGCGGGGAGCCTGTCACGATTGGGTTAATTGAAGGGTGTGCGGCGGGCGGTGCTATTTTCTCATCCTGTTATTTGCAAAAGAAAATCGAACCCATTATCGGCAAATCTCGCAGTGTGATTCTTTCTTTTTTCACTATAGGAGCCTGTTTCTTATTATTTTCGTTCACTAATCATATTGGTGTTTGGAGTGTGTTGGCATTTATTATCGGTATAGCCATAGTGATGAACAATGTCAGTATTGAATCAAGCCGCTCTATTGCAATCCCTGAAAGAAATCGCGTGAAAGTTCAAACTATTCATAATGCATTTATTGGGATTGGTAATCCACTTGGCTTATTGTTGACACCGTTTATAATATCCAATTATGGCTATGTATCTGCATTAATAGTTTCAGCATCAGCGATTATCATTATTTCTATTTTTATTCGTTTTATTCCTCTTTTTTATGAGCTGCTTGCTCACAAGCAAGAAGATATTGCTGATTTATATGAGAGAGAATATGGCGGTTTGTGAATTGGGTGATTGATGAATTGGTGATCACTGATATCACGTTATTGGATTCAATATCCCGGCTCTCTGGCCGGGATATTGGTTCAGCAATAAAACGGCGTCCTTTTCGTACTAAACGTTAAATATTCAGAAACTGGCATTGATACCCAGAGTGAAATAATATTTAGGGTCTTGCGAACGGCCTTCATTGCGGGTGGCGGAAGCAAAACCACGCACATTACCGACCAGATTAGCGTTTGCGCCTATAGTATATTCGCGCCAGTTTCTTTTCTGTTGGTCACTCTCCATCACAAAGGACGTTCTGGTGGATTTAATGGCACTGCGCAGTGTGTAACGGTTATCCCCGAATTGGTGATTGAACTTGATAGAGGCATAAGGATTGAAACGGCCTAATTGGGTATCGACACGTAAGCCTAATGTAGCGACTTTAGACGTGTACTTCTGGTCACCGAAACGCATGGAAGTACTGTTTTGGGTGGATTCCCGATAGCCATCTATATCCCCTTTATCCCAAGCGAACTGGAAAATTGGGCTGGTGCTGATGGCGTTGGTCACAGGAATATCCCAACCGGCGGAAAGACGGCCACCCCACTGGTTACCTTTGGTTGCGCCTGTTTCTCTGCGGGTCGCCATACCCAGTTGGATGCTGCGGGTCAGATCATCATATTTCGTACGTGCATAATGGAAATCGGCGTTCAGCCATGCGTTGTCAAAGGCATTCCATAAGGCATAGCCAGTGACGACGTGAGCCGTTCCATTATAGTTGAAATCGGAGGTAGACGAGCGATCGAATTTGTCATTGGAATACAGCGCGCCCAGCAAAAAGTTTTCGGCCAATTGATAATCGCCACCCAGCGTAAAGGAGTTATGGCGGTTGCCGGTATAAGCACCGAAGACGCCAATTTTCCCTTGTTCATTACCGCCTTTGCGCAGCTGTTGTAAATGCGCATCAAGGGAATGACGGGTGTTATTGACGGCCAAGCGGTTGACCTGATTCAAGGTCATGACCTGTATTGGCGCGATGTAGGAGGATTTCAGAGATTGGCCCATGATCTTGTGTGCCAACGGCGATGGATGGAAACCATCAGAGAAAATAAATTGTTTGCTGCCATCAAAATCTTTAGGGCCGAGCTTGCCGCTGCCTTTCGGTTCGGAAGAACATTGATTGGCAGCGACCCCCAAGCCACAGGCATAACCGAGGTTATTGCCGAAGCCATAAATCAATGGATTAGCGATGGCCTCACGCAGCAGTCCATCAAAATCAACACGTAAGATATTCCCGTTGATATTGTCGTCTACTCGCTTGTTATAAGCCTCAGTCAAGGCTGTCGCCACAGCACTGGCTTTGGCATAGCCTTCGGCGAGCTCTTTCTCAATGGTTTTGGGATCCAAGTTAATATCTTTAAGACTTTTCCCAGTCATGTCTTGAACTTTTTTTCCAGCCTGTTGGCCGAGTTCCTCAAATACTTTTTGGAGGGCTAATTGACGGGCTTCTTCGTTAGGGATAGTTGCCTTATTAATCTTTAAGTGGACTAATCCTAAAATGTTTTCTATTTGTTCTTTTGTTTTAGCTTGGATAATAGCTTCTGCTAAGGGACGGAAAAATGGGGGTATTTTCTCCATTTCGGTATTCATAATGGTATTGACTTTCATTTCTATGCCGGCTTTCAACACCATTTCCAACAATATTGGCGTTGCACCCACATCAGGAATGGTAGGGGCAATAACTAAATTTTTGCTGTTTGATGTCAATGCGTTGATTTGTGTTACAGCCGCGTCTGCACTTTCTTTGATCAACGAATCGGGATTAAAGGCGGAGAAGTCTTTGAGGTTAAACAGCATCTCCTGATTCATCACCAATGCGGCTTTGATATCATTTCCGCCTATGTAATGAACATAAATTCTGTTTGGGGTGGTTCTATTTCTCTGACAATTTATGAGTTGATTTGCTGTCGTGTTGTTGGGGTTGCTGAGGTTAAATTTTTCGATAGCGGTTGCGCCTCCCACGGCATAGTTGGTGCCACCTAATAAGGAAGGTGTTGATTTGCGGCCGGCAAATTCTTCATGCCAAAGCATTGATGTGTTCCCATCCGTGGTGTAACTCGCCTGGAGTTCTTTTGCCGCTGCCTCTGCAGCTGCCTCTGCCTCTGCTTCTGCTTCTGCCTCTGTCTTTCCCTCTGCCTTTGCCTTTGCCTTTGCCTCTGCCTTTGCCTTTGCTATTACTATTGCTTTGACATTTCCTGTATCACTTAAGCTATCCCCAATGATACATAAATCTTCATCGATAAAAGCTTGGGAAAGGGGACTGATTAAAATAGCCAGCAACGCAGGTGTGAATAAAAATGCCTTTTTCATTTAGCATTCTCCTTAAGGATCTTTTTTTATTTATCAGCACATCGCTTATTAAGGGCAAAATAGAGGTGATGCCTCTCAATGGATTTGCTGATGCTTTTAATTAACGGATACTTTTAATTAACCATTTGGTAACAAAATGGCTTCGTGTAAGTATGGTTGCTTATTGTGGATGTTCCATTTCGAGCTGAATTTAATGAAAAAAATGTGAAGTTGCGCTTATATTTCGAACAGTGAGGTGATTGTGTTTATGTTAATAAAATGTGTTGTTGTTTGAATTAGAGAGCCACCGCTTAAGAATAGGTATATTTATTTCGAATAATCCTATCTCCCGCCTGTTTTTACTGATTATTTGTCCGCTTGCTGCACGCTTTATCCAACCACTGCATAAATGACAATTGCATGACGAATCATGCATTGACCGTTAATCCATCTCTGAATTACATAGACTCTGAATGACATAAAAGCGTAATTAAAGGCGAAACACTGGCAGGCAAAAATAATTAAAAAACCTGAAACGAATACAGGCGAATCTTATTAACGGATACCACGAGGTGAGCATGGCAGAGCGATCATTTGTCGAAGAAGTAAAAAAATTGCGTCTGGGTCAGGGCGACGTTTTCAGTGGTGAAGGCATACTTGCCGTGACAAAAGCACTTCTGGAGTCAGGGGTTGCGTATGTGGCCGGTTATCAGGGCGCGCCGATTTCACATTTGATAGATGTGCTGGCAGATGCACAAGATATTTTGTCCGAATATGGTGTTCGTTTTGAAAACAGTGCCAGTGAAGCGACTGCCGCTGCAACACTCGCCGCATCCGTTAATTATCCCTTGCGTGGTGCCGTCACCTTCAAGGCCACGGTTGGCACCAATGTTGCCTCGGATGCGCTGGCTAATCTCGCGTCGGGTGGCGTACTTGGCGGCGCGTTGATTATCGTCGGGGAAGATTATGGTGAAGGTTCTTCGATCATGCAGGAACGCAGCCATGCTTTTGCGATGAAATCCCAGATTTGGCTGCTCGATCCGCGCCCCAATTTACCTTCAATTGTTCAGGCAGTGAAAATGGGGTTTGAGCTTTCGGAAGCCAGCCACACGCCGGTTATGTTGCAGATGCGCATTCGTGCCTGCCACGTACATGGCCGATTTGTCTGTGCGCAGAACCGTACCTCATCGTTTTTTATCAAAGATGCGTTGGAACACCCAGTGCGCGATCTGAACCGGATTGTTCTGCCTCCCGCCAGCTTTCTGCATGAGAAAGAAAAAGTTGAGCAACGCTGGCCTGCTGCGGTGAGTTTTATCCGGCAACACAGTCTAAATGAGTTTTTTTCTGAACGGGCGGATGATGTAGGGCTTGCGCTGCAAGGCGGATGCTATAACACCGTCATTCGAGCCTTGAATTTGCTTGGATTGGCCGATGTTTTCGGAAACAGCCAGATCCCGCTATATGTGATGAATGTCGCTTATCCGCTGATCGACGAAGAGTTTGACCGCTTTTGTCATGGCAAGCAGGCCATTTTAGTGTTGGAAGAGGGCCAGCCCAATTTTGTGGAGCAGAATGTTGCCAATATCCTGCATCAACGTGGCATTACCACCCGTTTACACGGCAAAGATCTGCTGCCAATGGCAGGAGAATACAACACCGCCACCGTGCTGGCGGGGCTTCGGGCTTTTCTTGAACGTTATGGCAAGATTAAGGCTGAAGTCACGGCAGCGGCTTGTCAGGTACGCATTCCCGCGATCACTTTGCCCGTCGGGGAACAACGCGCCAATTTTGTGCCGGAAGATTCGCTGCTGAAAGCGGTTCATGCCCGCCCACCCGGATTTTGTACAGGATGCCCGGAGCGCCCGATCTTTACAGCCATGAAATTGGTCGAGCGGGAATTGGGGCCGCACCATGTCAGTGCCGACATTGGTTGCCATCTGTTTGCCATTTTGCCGCCATTCAATTTTGGCAATACCACGATGGGATATGGATTGGGCGCTGCCGGCTCGGCGGCACTGAATACGCCGGACACGAACAAGCGGGCGGTATCAGTTATGGGAGACGGCGGATTTTGGCACAACGGGCTGACAAGCGGCGTTGCCAATAGCGTCTTTAATCGTAGCGATAACCTGACGATCATCGTCGACAACAGCTACACCTCGGCAACAGGCGGGCAGGATATCCCATCCTCAACCGCCCTGAACCGGAGCCGTAGTACGGGGCATGCCATCGAGAAAGCCGTAAAAGGCGTTGGCGTGAAATGGGTACGGACAGTCGAACGTACTTATGATCTGAAAACAATGATCCATACCTTGCGGGAAGCCCTGACCAGCAGCGAAAAAGGGCCAAAAATTGTGATCGCGCAGAGCGAATGCATGCTGAACAAACAGCGCCGTGAAAAGAGGCAGAACAATAAAGCGCTGGCAGAGGGAAAGAGGATCGTCCGTGAGCGTTTTGGCATTGATCCTGAAACGTGTACCGGAGATCACTCTTGTATTCGCTTATCCGGCTGTCCCTCTTTGTCAATCAGGCCCAATCCGGATCCATTGCGTACAGATCCGATAGCAACAGTATTAAATAGCTGCGTGGGCTGTGGGTTATGCGGGGAAATTTCCCATGCCGCAGTACTGTGCCCCTCTTTTTTCAAGACAAGAATTATTGCCAATCCCACTCGTTGGGAGCGATTCATGCATCGTGTCCGCAAAAAAGTGATCGGCTATTTGCAACGCCGTGATACCAAACGCCGCGAACGGTACGATTTTTAAGGGAGGTACGCTTGATTAAATCACCCAATACAAGCCCGTTCGTTCAATCGACGGAACAGGCGGTCATGCAATCGCACACACAGCCGATCAAAATTGCCATCTTGGCGATGGGAGGAGAAGGTGGCGGCGTATTGGCTGACTGGATTGTCAATTTAGGCGAAGAGCACGGTTATTTTGCCCAAACGACCTCAGTGCCTGGTGTCGCGCAAAGAACGGGAGCAACTGTTTATTATGTGGAATTGTTCCCCGGTGCCGATAACCCGGAGATACCTGCGCCCGTGCTGGCTTTGATGCCGACTGCCGGTGATGTGGATATTGTGCTGGCTTCTGAATTGATGGAAGCCGGGCGTGCGGTTCAGCGTGGCCTTGTGACCCCTGATCGCACCACACTGATCACTTCAACTCATCGCGTATTTTCAATAAAAGAAAAATCAGCGATGGGAGACGGGCGCGTAGATAGCAATGTGCTGATCCAGCAATCCCATCAGGCCGCCCGACGCTTTGTCCATTTTGATATGGCGTCAGTGGCGGAAAAAAGTGGCAGTGTGATCAGTGCCGTGCTGTTTGGCGCACTTTGCGGTACTGGCACCCTGCCATTCAATCGTGCCCAGTTTGAAGAAACCATTATCAAAGGCGGAGTAGGAATAAAACCCAGTTTGATCGCCTTTGGATTAGGACTGGGGCGGGTGCAATCAGAAAATGGCATCGCAACACCAACTTCCGTATTTCACACCTTCGATATAGATGAGGATATTCAGGAAGAAATCGCGACTTCTCGTTACAGGGACAGTGGTTTTGATCATGATGATCAGAGTGAAGTAAAAAGTCTTTTGCAGCATATCCAACAGAAGATGCCACCTTACCTTCATGGAATTGCCCGAAAAGGGATCAAACGTTTAATTGATTATCAGGACCCGGCTTATGCCCAGTTGTACCTTGAGCGATTGCAGGAACTGATAGATAGAGCAGAAAAGGGCAGTCACAAAAACAGTCACAAAAACAATCACAATAAAAAATTACTCTATGAAACTGCCCGACACTTGGCGCTGTGGATGACATATGAAGACATTATCCGAGTGGCAGATTTGAAAATCCGCGCCAGCCGGTTTGAACGGGTCTACAAAGATGTGGGTGCCAGAAATGATCAACTCATTGAGATCAAAGAATTCCTACATCCCAGGATCGAGGAAATATGTGACACCTTGCCAGCCAGTATTGCCCGCTGGTTGTCTCATTCTCATTTCGTTAAGCGAATATTGGAAAAATGGCTAAGTCGTGGACGGGTGATCAGCACGAGTTCAATCAGCGGTTATTTATTGCTGTATACGCTGGCGAGTGGGCGGCGGATACGTCGGCGCACTTTACGCTTCCAACAGGAAACGGAGCGGATTGAAAAATGGTTGCAGCGGATTGGGACGGCAGCAACACATGAGCCGGCACTGGCGCTGGAAATTGTCCATTGCCAGCGTTTGATCAAGGGATATGGGGATACCTATACCCGTGGGATGAATAATTTCCAAACCTTGATGAAAATTATTGATCGCCATTTTCCCCACTTGTCTCCAGCCAGCCTGAGACTGCTCAGGGAAGCGGCTTTGGCTGATGAACATGGTGAGCAATTGCGCGCGTGCCAGCGGCATCTCTCGTTATATTGACGCGCCAATGAGATTGAATCATCAACCTAGTGAACAAACACCAGCATAAATAACCGACTCACTACAGGGGCGGTCTGTCCATAAAGCAGAATTAGGGGGAGTTTGCAGTGAGCCTGCTGAAATTTGTATTACCTCATAAAATTCGATTTTCTGAATGTGATCCCGCGGGGATTGTTTTCTATCCGCAATATTTCGTGATGTTCAACAATCTGCTGGAAACGTGGTTCGATGAATTGACCTCAATGGGATATGCCAATTACATCTCTAAACATCGTTTTGGGTTGCCGACAGTGCATCTGGAAGCCGAGTTTAAAGCCGTCAGCAGGATAGGGGATGAAGTTAATCTGGAATTGTCGGTTGAGCGGGTTGGCAGAAAGTCTTTGAAACTGCTCCAGCGCTGCATCAGCAAGAATGGGGAACTCAGGATGAGGGCAGTGCAGACTTATGTGACTACTTCATTGGATACGCATCGGGCAATTCCTATCCCTGACGAGCTTTACTATGCGTTAACAAGACAAATGCCCTGACAAAGACACGCATCTTCATTGATTCTATTCATTGATTTTAATGCCAATCGCATTATTACGAGCCAGACATTGTGTGGCAGGAGAAGAAGTATGAACCCAAAAAGTATGAATATTGTATGTGTTGGCGGTGGGCCGGCTGGTTTGTATTTCGGCCTGTTGATGAAATTGCAGGACCCTGACAACCGCGTTGTCGTGATTGAGCGAAATCGCCCGTATGACACCTTTGGTTGGGGCGTGGTGTTTTCGGATGCCACGCTGGAAAACCTGCATGCGGCAGATCCCGTATCCGCGCGAACGATTGGAGAGGAATTCAGCCATTGGGATGATATCGACATTCATTTCAGAGGCACGGTCAATCGCAGTGGCGGTCACGGGTTTATTGGAATTGGCCGTAAAAAGTTGCTGAATATTCTGCAAGATCGTTGTCAGGAAGTGGGGGTGGAACTGATATTTGAAACCCAAGTTGATGATGAACAAGAGATCGCCCGTCAATATCATGCAGATTTACTGATTGCTGCCGACGGGATCAACAGCCAGATCCGCACCCGCCATGTCGATGCATTTAAGCCCGATATTGACCAACGCCATTGCCGTTTTGTCTGGTTGGGAACCCATAAAGTATTTGATGCTTTTACCTTTCTGTTTGTAGAAACAGAACATGGCTGGTTTCAGGTTCATGCCTACCAATTTCAAGAAGGGCTATCGACTTTTATTGTCGAAACCACAGAAGAGACATGGCTGGCGGCGGGGATCGACAAAATGTCACAGGAAGAGGGCATTGCTTACTGTGAAAAATTGTTTGCACCGTGGCTGGATGGGCACAAGCTGATTTCCAATGCCACCCATCTGCGCGGCGCTGCAATCTGGATCCGTTTTCCCCGGGTAATCTGTGCAAATTGGGTGCATTGGATCAACCCAGAGGCAGAAAACAGTAAATTGCTGCCCATTGTGTTAATGGGGGATGCTGCCCATACCGCCCATTTTTCCATTGGCTCCGGTACAAAACTGGCATTGGAAGATGCCATTGAACTCGCCAACAGCCTGAAAGTTCATCAAGGCGATCTACAGGCAGGCTTAACCCATTATCAAGCCGTGCGCAGCGTTGAAGTGCTGAAAATCCAGAATGCAGCGCGTAATTCAACGGAATGGTTTGAAAACGTGATGCGTTATGAAAACTTTTCACCGGAGCAATTTGCCTATTCGCTCCTGACGCGCTCGCAGCGCATTTCACACGAAAACCTGCGGCTGAGGGATAAAACATGGCTGGAAAATTACGAAAATTGGTTTACTCAACAGGCCGGTGATTCTTCTGCATTCGTCCCGCCTTTACTGACGCCTTATAAGGCACGGAACGTTATTTTGAAGAACCGCGTCGTTGTATCCCCGACGCTCCTGTATAGCGCAAAAGATGGCGTGCCCGGAGCATTCCATCAGGTTTATCTGGGCAGCCGGGCACAGGGCGGAGCGGGTTTGGTGATTGCCGAAATGACAGCAATTTCACCGCAGGCACGCGTTACACCAGCTTGCACGGGTCTGTGGAATGATAAACAAGTGCAGGCGTGGAAGGTCATCACTGATTTTGTCCATCAACACACCCATGCGCAGATAGGCATTCAGTTGGGGCACGCAGGAAGCCGGGGATCAACCCAGCGGGGATGGGAACAACCGGATCATCCGCTGGCTGAGGGAAACTGGCCTTTGATTTCCGCGTCAGCAGCGCCTTATCGCCCGGGGATTTCACAAGTGCCGGAGGCGATGACCCAAGCACAAATGAGCGAAGTGATTGATCAGTTTGTGTCTGCAACACGACGTGCCATTGAGGCGGGTTTCGATTGGCTGGAAATTCAGGCTGCCCACGGTTACTTGCTCTCCAGTTTTATTTCGCCGCTGACTAACCAACGTACTGATGAATACGGCGGTTCACTGGAAAATCGTCTGCGCTTTCCGCTGGCGGTCTTTAAAGCGGTACGAGATGTGTGGCCCGCTGGTTTGCCGATATCGGTGCGGATCTCTGCCACGGATTGGCTTGACGGGGGAACTACAGTGGATGAGGCGGTGGCTATCGCCCGATATTTCCATGATGCAGGGGTGGATATCATCGATTGCTCTACAGGTGAAGTGTCCACAAAACAGCAACCCATTTACGGGCGAATGTACCAAACCCCGATGGCTGATCGCATTCGCAATGAAGGCAGAGTGCCTGTTATTGCCGTTGGCGCCATTACAGACGCTGACCAAATCAACAGCATTATTGCGTCAGGCCGTGCCGATCTCTGTGCCTTGTCACGCCCATTCTTATCTGATGCGGCCTGGTTATTGCACGAGTGTGCCAGATACGGTTGGGGGCATATTCAGTGGCCTGCACCTTATCTCTACGGCAAAGAGCAACTGGAACGCCAAATGGCTCAGAAATATACCCAATAGGTTTCAAATTGCTGCCAGCAAAGCGGCAGATTGAGAAATGACGGGTATGCATTCCAACATGAAAGCGCAGGAGATATTTATGTCTCAAGAAGAAAGAAATCTGGCTCATGATTTATACAAGGAAGATATTCTCGGTCGAGCCAATGTATCCGACTCCCCTGAATTACTGGCTTATTACCAGGAATTGGAAAAATACAAAACAGGGGCACTGTGGACAATCGCCAATAAGATTGAACCTTGGCAGCCGCAGTCCAACTCAGTACCCGTACTTTGGCGCTATAGCGATTTACGGGAGCACGTCATTAAATCTGCTGATTTGGTGACACCAGAGCAAGCAGGGCGCCGGGTGGTTTATCTGAACAATTCAGGGGGAAAGGATATGTCCACCGCCGTAGGATTGCTCTATTCAGGCCTCCAGACCATGCGACCCGGTGAATCGGCTTCAGCCCATGCCCACTCCTCCTCAGCCCTGCGTTTTATCATGGAAGGGCGCGGAGCTTACACCATCGTTGATGGGCAAAAAATGTTGCTGGAGGAGAATGATTTCGTACTGACGCCCAATGGCACTTGGCATGAACATGGCGTTGAGCCTGATGGTTCGCAGTGTATCTGGCAGGATGGGCTGGATATGCCGTTGGTCAATACATTGGAAGCCAGTTTTTATAAAGTGCATCCAGAATTGCGTCAGGCTGTCACTGAGCCCGTGGATTCCAGTATTGCCTTATGGGGAGCACCGGCTTTGCGCCCGCAAAATATCGGTTGGGACAAGCCTTACTCACCGCTGCTCAGATATCAATGGGAGCCGACTTATGAAGCCTTGCAGCGCTATGCCAGCATTGCGGAAGGTTCTCCATTTGACGATATTCTGATGTATTACACCAACCCGCTGACTGGCGGGCATGTCATGCCAACCCTTGGTGCCAGCATGCAATTATTGCGGCCTGGTTTTGTCGGCAAGGCACATCGTCATACCGGTAGTTTCATCTATCAGGTCGCCAAAGGGCAGGGGTATTCAATCATCAATGGTGAGCGGTTTGACTGGCAGAAGCGTGATATTTTCTGCGTTCCCTCTTGGGCGTTCCATGAACACGTAAATACCTCACAAACTGAGGATGCCTGCCTGTTTTGCTTCAATGACTTGCCGGTCATTCAGGCATTGCAGTTGTATTACGAAGAAGCCCTGCGCGATAACGATGGGCATCAACAAGTGGGAGGACAAAAATGCGCCTAGTTACTTACCGTTCAGAAATAACCGCCGCAGCACGGTTGGGGGCGATTGTGAATCACCATGTGGTGGATCTGGCAAAGCTGGCTACCTACATTGAGGAAGAATTACCGGACAATATGCTGGATTTCATCAATCTGGGGCCACAGGTCGTGAGCGACATAAGCGATTTGCTGGACTCTTTCAAAGAACAATGGCCGCCGGGCGTGGCATTGCTGGTGCCGAATGTGAAAATTCTGGCTCCCATTCCTCGGCCACGGAAAAACATTTTTGGCATTGGCCTGAACTATGTTGAACATGTGGCTGAATCCAGCCGGGCTTTGGATACAGCGAAAGATCTGCCAAAGGAGCCGGTCATTTTCTCCAAACCACCGACGACCGTGATTGGCCCCGGCGATGCCATTGAGCATAACAGCGAAATCACGCAACAACTGGATTGGGAAGTTGAGCTGGCGGTGATCATGGGAACACGAGCCAAAGGGGTATCGGAAGAAGATGCGCTGAAATATGTTTTTGGCTATAGCCTGCTTATTGATATGAGCGCCCGTGATTGCCGCCGTGCCGGACAGTGGATTTATTCCAAGGGGCAAGATACTTACGCGCCTTTCGGCCCTTGCATTGTCACGGCTGATGAAATCCCCGATCCCCAAGATCTTGCCTTGAGCCTGAAAGTCAACGGCGTCACCAAACAGGAGTCCAACACCCGTTATATGCTGTTTAAGGTCAATACCCTGATTGCAGATATCAGTAAGGGAATAACTCTGGAGCCGGGCGATATCATCGCCACAGGAACACCGGAAGGTGTGGGAGCAGGCCGCTCGCCACAAGAGTGGCTCTGGCCGGGGGACATCATCGAAGCGCACCTTGAAAAAATTGGTGATTTACGGCATCCCATCGTCGCTGTGTAGCGCCATTAAAAAAACAGGAGCCTGATTGATATGCTGAATCTTCCTAAGTTCAAAGCAGCCGCAGTACAGGCAGCCCCCATTTTTCTGGATACGGAGGCCACAGTTAATTTTGTTTGCCAGATAATTCATGAAGCGGCAAACAATGGTGCGAGCCTGATCGCGTTTCCAGAGGTATTTGTTGCCGGCTACCCTTATTGGAACTGGATCATGAACCCCGTGCAGGGAAGCGCATGGTTTGAAAAGCTGTGCAAATCTGCCATCGAAATACCGGGGCCGGAAATCCAAAAAATCGCACAGGCAGCGGCTCGCCATCACATTAATGTCGTGATTGGCGTGAATGAACGCAATCCCAAGGGGGTGGGGACACTGTATAACACGCTGGTGACCATTTCTGATGACGGAAGCATTCTTGGACGCCATCGTAAATTAGTGCCGACGTGGGCCGAAAAACTGACGTGGGCATATGGGGATGCTTCTTCGTTAAAAGTGCATGACACCAGCATCGGCCCGTTGGGAGTGCTGGCTTGCGGTGAAAATACCAATACGCTGGCGCGTTTTTCTTTGTTGTCCCAAGGCGAGCTTGTACATGTTGCCAGCTACATTTCTCTGCCGGTCGCACCGCCGGATTATGATATGGCTGAGGCGATCCGCTTGCGGGCAGCGGCTCACTCGTTTGAAGGCAAGGTGTTTACCATCGTTTCCTGTTCCACAATCTCTCCGGGGATAATCAAGGCCATGACAGAAAGCCATCCCGAAGCGGAAGCATTGTTGTCCCGCCGCAAAAGCGCATTTACGGGAGTGATTGGGCCGGATGGCCGCGTGATGGGCACTCCCTTGATTGATGAAGAAGGGATTGTGTATGCCGATATTGATTTGAACCGCTGCATCCAGCCCCGTCAGATGCACGACATAACCGGGCATTACAACCGCTTTGATATTTTTGATTTGCAAGTCAATCGCCGGCCCGGCAATGCGATCCGGTTTACGGATACCCCACAGGAACAAGATGACCTCAACATAGGGACTGAACCCGCACAGGGGAAGCAGCCATGAGCGGGAAACGCTATTTCAGGATCGGCCAAATTGTGCCTTCTTCCAACACGACCATGGAAACGGAAATTCCCGCTATTTTGCGCGCCCGCGAAGCGATTGGCCCGGAGCGTTTTACGTTTCATTCCAGCCGGATGAGAATGAAAACGGTCACCAAGGAAGAGCTGGCGGCAATGGATGCCGATAGCGATCGCTGTGCGCTTGAGTTATCGGATGCCGCAGTGGATGTGTTGGGATATGCCTGCTTGGTTGCCATTATGAGCATGGGTAAGGGGTATCACCGGATATCTGAAAAACGCCTTCATCTGCGGACACAGGAAAACGGGCACCCAGCCCCGGTTGTCAGCAGCGCGGGGGCGCTAGTGGATTCCCTTCATGCATTGGGGGCGAAACGGATTTCCATACTGACCCCTTATATGAAGCCATTGACGCAATTGGTAATTGATTACATTGAAAACGAAGGCATTGAAGTTGTTGATAGCATTTCGTTGGAGATCCCCGACAATCTTGACGTAGGGCGGCAAGATCCTCTCGCACCATTGGAGATAACCAAACGCCTGAACAGTAACGTTGATATCATGGTGGCTTCCGCGTGCGTACAAATGCCGTCACTGGCTTCAGTACCACTGATAGAAGAGAGAGTGGGATTGCCTGTTATTTCTTCATCTGTGGCGACAACCTACATGATATTGAAACAACTTGGCTTGAATACATATGTTCCGAGATTTGGCTCACTGTTATCAGGAAAATATTGATGAGATTACGATCAGGGACGTGTTTTTCACGGTTGAACCTTTTAAAATCGGAAAACGAAAAACTTCCTGAGATAAAAGGGTTGTTCAACTTATGCCAGATTCAAAAGTGTTTGTTGACAATTACTTGCCTGCCTTACTGGGGCAGGCATGGATGTTGGTTTCTTCTGAGTTCCATGACATTGTTGAAGCGCAAGGGCTGTCAGTGTTGGAGTGGCGGGTGTTATCAACGCTGGCGGGAAGCGGGGCGATCAACATTAGCCTGTTGGCGCAAAAAACAGTCAGTAAACAACCGACGATCACCCGTGTTTTACAGCGTCTGGAGTCCCAAGGCTATGTAGAGCGTTTTTCCAATGGCGGCGGAGATCGTCGTGTCACATTGGTGCGCCTGACGGAAATGGGGTTGCAAATAGTCACGGGGTTGTTTTCTGAAGCGGAATCCCATGAAAAGAGTGTGCTGGAGCCATTGGGCAATGGAAAAAGCCAATTGCTGAAAGAGGTTTTGCAAGAACTTATTAAGCGGCATACGCCAGTACATAGGGTATTGGGTGGATTGGAAAAATAACAGCGATGGCTGGAAATATTCCAAGGAGAAGGCTATAAACAAGTGAGTCGAAATTATCTGCGATATTGATGATTCTTGCTGCCTTAAATTGAAGAAGCCATCGCTTGATATTTTCTACTTGAAGATGATGGCTTAAAAAATTCTGATTAATTAAATAGGATTTGAAATCATGAGAGCATCAATTCAGACGCTTTCATGTAATTGATGGGAGGCACATTATTATTTTTGATTATTCTTCTGTCAGAGAATAATTCCAACCGGATGAACCACCAAACGTTGCTCCGCCGTATCCACTACTTTGAGTACCGAGCTGACCTGAAGATTGAGCTCCAATGCCAAGTGCTTCTTGCTGTTTCCCCGCACCATTTAAAGGCACTAATCCTTTTGTGTTCCTCATCTGTTGTTTAAAATTCAAGGTAACATCAGTGATGATCAAACTTTTATTAAGTGTATCAATATCATTCATGTACACTCTTAATGAATATGGAATGGTAAAATCTTCGGTATAATTTATAGAAAATATATTCTTTCTTTGAAATACCGTGCTACCTGCGTAGTTAAGCGCCTTGACAGAGTGTGTTGTACAGTTAACGCCAGTCACATCATAAACATCAATAATTTTTCCAAATCTTTGGGTGGATCCAGATACGGAAGTACCGCCTATTTTTTTACCTGAATGCCATAGATTTTTAAAATATCCCATTATTGCAAAAATATTGGCATCTCTGATGTTATAAACTTGAGCTTCCATTCTATAAAGTTCGGTGGACATATATTCAATTGCTTCATTATCCTGCAACCAAATTAAAACGCCATCACCGGTTATTCCTAATGGGCCTGTATCAGCATAACGACCATAGGTAAATACATTTATTCCTTGTTCAGTATGAACAGAAATAAATGTATGACCTGTACCTTTGGTTTCCACCCATAAAAAAATACCTTTAGGTAGCCATCTACACGTAGTGTTATATACATTTAATGTAAACTCATCAAGTTTATCCACAAGCCTTGATTGCCTAATTATATCTCTGTTGTTCATTTTTTCTATTCCTTGCAAGACGATAAATAATAATCATTGAAACAGGAAACAAAATTAATACCAAAATAAGATCGTGGTTTTTAACGAATTGAAAAACATTTGAGGAAATAAAAATATAAAAAAATGTGATAGCATTATTTAATAGAGAGATTAAAAATCCCCCAAAAATTATACGTGAACAATGTTTTAATTTACTGCAAAATAAAAATACAACGATACAAAAAATAAAGAGTAAATTATTAGTTAACATCACATAATCAGTGACGTTAATCAGAAAAGATAGTTCAGCCGCGGTATATTCCTCGTTTGACCACAGAGTCATTATTTCTTTGATAGTTAAATCAATAGAAATGAATCCTACGTTACTAATAATAAATAAGAACATTATTATCAACGTATTGAACAATGATTTAATCCACATTCAAATTTCCTATCATTTTTGCCTAACTAAAAACAATTCCAGTTAAAAAATTTATGTTATCTGTGATGATAGCCCATTTTTGATACATTAGGCGACAGAATACACCAGAGTTATTTATATACTCTAGTGTGTTTTGCAATAAAACGGCAAAATCGTGATTAATAGCGCATATTAAACAAATGAATATCGTTACCTATGTTGTATTTTAATTAAGACAACATATTAGAAACAAGTTCATGCACTGTGATGACCTTATATAACCCCCAGCTACAAAATAACTATGTAGCTGGGGTGAGCGTGAATACAGCAACGCTATTCAATCAACAATTGCTGCTGTACATCTTCGTGTTGGGCATTCTCCACCAGCATCTTAAAATCTTTTGCTGTCCAATATTGCTTGGGGGCCGGTAAATTTACCATCTCATTGGTTGGCCACAATTGAAATTCAGCCAGCTTATCCAAGGAGAAATGCTGGTAATGTTCAGGCAAAGCCAGACGCAAGGCAAAATCTTCCTTACCTGACGGCATCAAGGGATAGCGATCGTCCTGAATATCATAGTTGCGGTGCAATACCAGAAACTTTTGCGGAATGCGTTGATAGCTATTCCACCAAAGCCCGTCAAGGCTATCAAACATTGCTTTGGTATCAGCTTTGCCGTAAGCGCCCAACTCATTCAAGGCGGTGGGCAAAATAGCAACCATGGAAGCCGAAAACTGGGCTACCGAAGGCGCTTTTCCCTGTAAGATCAGCGTTAATGCCAGCCGTGCACCCAACAAATTCGAATAGAGATCTTCCGGTGAAAACGCAGAGATGCTTTCTGAGAAACCCGGAATGGACTGATAACCGTACCATTGCGCGATTTCATGCCATACCGCAAGCTGGAAGGCCAGTTTAGCGGCTAAATAGGCGCTCAGGGTGTAGCGCTCAGCAGGATCTTCCGGTGGCGTAAATGCAAAGAAATGGATCTTGCGGGCAGCCAGTTCATTGCTCAGGGATAGCTCCCATTTCTGACCAAGATGGGCATAAATCTGGCTGAATAAATAGAGAGAATAATCTGCGGTATCCCTCACATGGGCGAGATCAATAAACCCGCCTTTGTGGGTATAGAGTAGGCCGATTTTTTCATTGCTTATCCCCATCAAGGCAGCACTGGCACCTAATACGCTGTCATTGTAGTGATGTTCCCCCAATTTCTCCGCTTCAACAATATTGTCAATGTGGTAGAAAGGAACCGGGATTTTCCAGAGTTGGGTTTTAAGGTCATAACCGAACACACAGCAGGCTCTTAAGCCTTCTGGTGGTGCCATTGGTGGCAGGGCGAGCCAATCTTTTGGCGATTGCTCGCGGGTATCACTGGCAAGAACAGGTTTTACGGATTCAACAGGTTGTGGATTATTTTGGCACGCCACGAGCAAAAAGCAGAAACACAGTGTAGCTAACAATCTCAAAACGCTTCCCCTACCTGAAAATAAAACCCTGTACTGCCTTTACCGACACCAAAATCTAATCTGACATTCATGCGTGGTTTAAACTCGAAACGATAGCCAACACCGACGGAAGGCAACCAATGTTTGGTTCCCAATTCTGAAGGTGAACCCCCAAGCGTTCCGGCACCTACCCAGCCAACCACACCGTGGCGCCAGTCAAGCTTGTGCCTCAATTCCAGTTGTGTGGTGAAAATATTGTTGTCACGATAGCGGCCTTCATAATATCCGCGCATCCGCTGACTATTGCCGAGCAATGACAGTTGATTCCACGGGACATCGCCGGCGCTGAAACGGGCGTAGTTATCAAACGCCAGTACGGTTTTTTCGGATAACTGGTGATAGGTTGAAAACTGGAGCTGTGTGGTTTGAAAGCGGTGATCTGCCCCCAATTCAGGGGAAAAATAGGTATAAACGACCTCAAAGGTTTGCCCGTGCCGGGCATTGGGCAGAAAATCCCGCGTATCATAGCTGAAGTAGGTACTTACGCCAGAGCTGATAACTGAACGGCCGCCGACTGAATGTGCAAAATACCGCTCTGCACCGATATCCGGATCACTGGCATTGACGGATGAAAAATTCCAGCCCAACCCGATATAGGTGGCATTCGCCACGCGATAGAGGAAACGGGGATGGATTTCAAATTCCTGAGAATGGTATTTCTCTTTATTGCCGTTATCTTTGCCGGCGTGATAGCCGGTGCCCCAATAGTAAGTCGGGGTGTTATTCAGCGTGCCAGAAACAAATAACCGCCATTGGTCATTGGCAAGAAAATTGTAGTTGGTAAAGTTCAGGCCAAATGCACCGGTAGATGAGCCAAAACCACTCAGCCCCAATGAAGAGGTTTGGCTGGTATGGTCTGAACTGTCCGGACGATATAAACCCATCACGGCAACCCCGATCCCTATTCCCATTTCAGGGGTATAGAAAGGGCCGGGCAAGACTCCCCAGTCAATTTTCTTGTGGGCATCAAAAGAGTTGTTGCCGCCCAATTCGTTTAGCCAACCATCAATTTTTTTCCGGTCGGGTAAGATCTCAGCATATGCAGATGAGGCGGTGAAAATAAGCAGGCTGGAGATTACCAGCCTTTTGAATATAGCGAGACTTAACATTAAAAACGGAACTCACCGGAAACAAAGAAGGTGTTCCGATTTCCGAAACCCACTTCAGAGATAACGTTGAAATTGCGGGTCACTTCGAAACGGGCTCCAACAGTGTTGCTCCATTTATGGGCAAGGTGTTGTCTGACGTCGAATTTGATATCTGTCATTGGCTTAATCATGTCAAACAGTGAAAGCTCAGGTGGTAAATTAAGCCCGCCAACATCACCTTTAAATTGCTGGGTGATGTCTTGATACATAGCCCCTACCCAGACTTGAACTTTGCTATTACCTTGACCAGAAATTAATGGATTAAATACAAATTCATAACCAATACGAGGTGTCAGAACAAAAGCACTAATATCGCCATCTAAAATATCCAGATTGGTGCGAGTATAATTAGCATCTAATGTGGCAAAAAATTGATTATAGCCGCCAGCAAAAGTTGCTCCACCACCAAAAGTTTTCCCTTTGAAGTTCAGTTCGAAAGGAATATTTTGAACATAATTAGGATCTCCGAGAGCTGCAATATTATTTAAATTTGTTTTGGATTTACCTTCAGTTTTTCCATAAACACCATAGACGTTTAGGAAGGGAAGTATCCAGGAGTCCAGCTTAAGCAAGTGAGTTTCGCTTTTTTGGCGAGTAGCGCCAGCATCAATAACTATCTCGCTTTCCCAAGGCTTAAACATTGGGTTAGTGAATTGAAATTTAATGCTATCTACAACAATATTCTGTCGCATATTCATATAACTATAACTAGCACCAAATGGCTCTGGCAGGTTGTAACCCTTCGCTCGTGCAGCATCACCCCAAATTGGCAGAATACGAGATTTAGATTGAGCAGATTGGGATAAGCTTCCGTCACTATTTGTTTGCGGAGCGCCAGATTCTGCGACGGTTAATGAAAAAAGCGGGCGATCACTATCTGCATAGCTGTACGAAGTCGCAAAACACAGAGTGGCAGCGAATAATTTGCTGGTGTTAGTTAAGTTCATAATTGGTTACACATCCTATTTCTGACAGATAAATTGCCTATCAAATCAACAGTGAGGGGATGAAAAGCGGCGTAGATTAGCATAGGTATTTGGGACAATCATTAACGAATTATGCTTGGCACAAAGTTATTGCATTATTTGGAATTTTCGTTCGTTTTATCGTCAAAATAGATTGGTTTCTGCTTTATAATCAGTTAGTAACGCTAATCATTTAATTTGGTGATTACTTTTTGGCTTAATGCGCTTTCGGCGTAGATAATAGAATGAATTTTTGCAAGGATTTTTAGCTGTATTTTTTGCATTAACTCAAATGAGATAATGATTTTGTAAAGTATTTCTTATGAATGTTTACTTTTTCACCAGATGATGACGCAACAGTAAACATGATTGACTGTGGCAGTTACTCTTCAGTGTTTTCGATATATTGGCTGAACCGAAGTAAATAACCATCCGGATCTTGAACAAGGAATTCTCTCTGGCAGGCTTCTTCATCGCCTATGTTGTAATAATTGTCCTTCAATGAACGATAAAGCGCGATTTGGTTAACTCGTAAATTTTCCAAGATAGGCACGACATCATCGACCTCAATTTGTAAATTGATGCCGCGGCCTAAAGGGTAGGTAAGTTCCCCTGTATTCCAGCCGCTGGGATCAAATGCCTCTAGCATCAATTGAGCCTCACCTAAACTTAAATAGACAAAATCTGGATTTTCACGTCGAATTAAAATCTTGAATCCTAATATTCGTTGATAAAAATCGAGTGAAGCTACAAAGTCAGTCACGGTCAGCTCTGGCACCATCCGATTCCAGTATGTGCTTCCTGTGGTAGCAATGCTCATCGTATTTTCCTTCATCACGATTCCGGTTCTGCCTGTTGCCTTTCAAGATGCAGCTTTGTTGGCTGCATCTTGAAATTCCGTAAGAGTATTTATTCTGACCCGAATTTTATGATTTAACCATATAACCATAAATTCGAGTGCGCCCATCTTGATCTTTCTGAGGGTAAACACCCTGTAATTCTTGCTCGAAGCCCGGGAATTGATTGATGCGTTCTTCGTGCATAAGAAAATAGCGCAATACGGAATCTCCCCAAATTTCGCCGGGAACAATACAACAAACACCCGGAGGGTAAGGAACCGCCCCATCTGCTGCGATCAAGCCTTCGCTATCACGCAATGCAACCCATTCCACGTTGCCACGGACTAATTCAAGATTGGCTTGATAGGGGCTCATGGCTACTTTAGGAAAGTGTTCCTTGCGGAATATTTCTTTTAGCAGCCGCTTAACATCGTATTGGATGGCAAGGTCATGCATCTGCTGGCACAACTGCCGGATAGTCTGGCCCTGATAACGAGTTGGGTAGGCATGACAAAGTGAGGGGAAAACTGTTTCCAGTGCAGAATCTTGTTTCAGATGTTGCTCAAATTGGATAAGCAGAGAGACAAGGTGCCCGATTTTAGCGTTGTCAGCTGCCGGAGTCAGTAGAAATAAAATGGAGTTCAGGTCATCTTTTTCCGGAATGAGGCCATTTTCACGCAGAAAATAAGCCAGTACGGTAGCTGGAACCCCAAACTCGTCATATTCCCCGGTGCCGATATTAATGCCTGGTGTGACGAGCAAGAGTTTGCAGGGGTCTAAAAAATATTGCTGATCGGCATAGCCATCAAATGCGTGCCACTTTTCATTTGGTACAAAATTGAAAAAGCGCAGGTTATTGGCGATTTCGTCGGTATCGTAGTCAGCCCACGGACGCCCCTCAATCATGTCAGGCATAAACGGCTTAATATATTCGCATTGCTGGGCAATTAATTTTCTGGCTTCAATGGCGACCTTCACACACTCCATCCACATTTTCACACCATTTTTTCCTTCGTGCATTTTGGCATTGACATCAAGAGAGGCAAAAAGGGGATAAAACGGGCTGGTAGAAGCATGGGACGTGAAAGAATGATTGAAGCGCTTATGATTTACGTAACGAGACTGCCCCTTTATATGCTTATCTTTTTTATGAATTTGGGAGGCTTGGGAAAGCCCCGCTTGTTGCTTATGAACCGATTGGGTAACCATGATCCCCGGATCATCTTCATTGAGATCCAACATAAGGGGGGAGCAATCGGCCATCATGGGAATGAATTGCTCATAACCAAGCCATGCGGAATCAAACAAAATGTAATCACATAAGTGCCCGATTTTCTCCACGATTTGTTTGGCGTTATAAACAACACCATCATAAGTGACCAATTGGATGACGGCCAGACGGAAAGGGCGTTGTTCAGTGCTCCGCTCAGGGGCGGCTTCCTGTATTAGACGGCGCAAATAAGTTTCTTCGAAGCATCGGGCATCAATTCCGCCAATAAACCCAAAGGGGTTACGGGTCGTTTCCAAATAAATGGGTGTTGCCCCAGACTGAATGAGCGCGCCAACATGGTTAGATTTATGATTATTCCTGTCAAAAAGGACTAAGTCTCCGGGAGTCAATAACGCATTCAGAACGACTCGATTGGAAGAAGACGTGCCGTTAAGGACAAAATAGGTTTTGTCGGCATTAAAGACTCTTGCGGCATTTTTCTGGGCATCGCAGGGAACGCCTTCATGAATGAGTAAATCCCCCATGAAAACATCGGCATTACAGAGATCAGAGCGAAACAATGTTTCACCAAAATGATTAAAAAATTGCATGCCGGAAGGGTGGCGCTGAAAAAAACGGCCTCCTTGATGTCCCGGGCAATCAAACGCGTTGTTCCCTTGTGCGAGATATTGGGTCATTGCGCCAAAAAATGGCGGCAGCAGGCTCTTTTCATATTTTTCTGCTGCGGTATCCAGTTGGTGCCCATAGAGATCTTCATGGCCTTTTTCTGATTGGAATACTCCCGTGACCCGTGGCAGGAGGTGCCCGGGAAAGGGTTCATTTTTAGGCAGGATAAGATAGATGGGGAGTGGATACTGTGTTTCTTCAATACGTTCTAATTCACCATTTAATACATCCTCCAATGAAATAACAACGGCGGAAACATCGGTAAAATTGGTTTTTTTAATGTTGACGTTTGTTCTTTCGCTATTAAAAAAATGTGCAGTATCATTGCTGTAAGCAATATTAAATTTTTTTATCATATTAAGGTGTTTATACTATATGAATTTAATTATAGTGTTATTGAGGTTTCTCTTTTTAAAAGAGTGTTTATTTATTAATAAATAACGATGTTTTATAACTATTTGATTTTTGGTTTCCATTTAAATAGTTGATTCGGTGTTTTTCAACCCTATTTCAACCTATATTTTAAGTTGGTATTTCACGAAAACGGTTATTTAATCAGCCGGCAAGATGAACCTACAGTGCGGATACCTTATTAGAATCGGTGCCTTTTGGGAAGCCATCTCTGATGAATTCATTCGAGTTTTTATTTATTCCCTTTCCCTAAAAAATAGAGGCAATAAAAATAAATCTTTGTCTCTACATTTTTACTAATAAATTCGCACCCATTAAATCCGGGAAAATTATTAAATGATAATTATTTTAATTTTATATTTAATCAAATTATCCCTGCTACCTTGCAGGATTCAGCTTTGTTGGCGGCACTCGTTCACCCCGTCACCGTTTTGATAAACATACGGTTATCTAGGTTGCTGAAGACTGATAAGAGGTGCCTGTCTCTCATCGAACGCCCGTTTTTAGCTGCGAAAATTCGTTCCCTTGCCGCCACGCTGTATCTTGGCATTTATTGGGGATAGTTAATGGGTAGAGTTGGTTGTGGGATCAACTTCATTACACATACACCTGCCAGTGATATGATAACGCCGCCTAATATCATGGCTGGAGTGTTATGTCAGAATATTTATGTGAGGAACGATTGAAAAGCGGATAAATCATTTTTACCTTGTCTGGAATAAAAGTTCATGACGGTATCCGAGAGTTTTATATGTTAAAGAGCCTATTATAGGCTTAGCAAAGCAAGGCTGCTTTGAATAAAACAAGCAGCCATAAATGGCTGCTCAGTGTATTTATACTTAGCTGTTCCGCTATCACGCGAAATTTATAGATGCAGATCGCATTTCACTCTGATCACTGATTTTTACTTATCGCATTATGAGACTTCCATCGCAGCAATCATAAAATAACCTGTTAGCCTTAAAGTGAAATGAGAGCGCTCTCATTTGGTTATTTAAGGTCGTTAATTTTTAAAATAATTAATTTCTCAGATAATTGATTTCTTAAATAAATGGTACAGATCAACAACAAAGAGAACAAAATTATGAAAACCATTTTATTGTGCTGTGCTGCGGGAATGTCCACCAGCATGTTGGTACAGCGTATGCAATCGGAAGCCGAAAAACGGGGTTTAGATGTGGCTATCAAAGCAATACCCGCGTTGGAGCTGGAGTCGTGTATCCATGATGCGGATGTGATTTTACTGGGGCCGCAAATCAGGTATGAACTTGCCCGCTTTACTGAGTTGGCTGAACCCTTGGGCAAGCCCATCAGCTTGATTGATATGTTGGATTACGGTGCGCTTCGGGGAGATAAGGTGCTGGATCATGCCTTAAGCCTGCTGGAATAACTTTTCACCAGACGGAGTCAATTTATGAGTCTTTACGCCTCTTTGATACGTATCGTAGAAAAACATGTGGCCCCCGTTGCAGGGAAAATAGGCAGTCAGCGACATATTATTGCGATACGCGATGGCTTTATCTCCGCCATGCCTTTTTTGATTATCGGCAGTATTATGTTGATTGTGGCAAACCCGCCTTTTGATGCCCAAACTTCATCTTCTTTTGGGCAGCTCTGGCTGATGTTTGCCAAGACTCACTGGGCAACAATTACGATGCCCTTTTTTATGACGATGGGATTGATGAGCGTTTTTGTCTCCATCGGTACTGCTTATAGTCTGGCAAAATCCTATGGGTTGGATGGGCTGACTTCTGCGCTGTTATCCTTGATGGCATTCTTGCTGGCCGCGGCTCCGCAGGTTGACAATAAAATGCCGCTTGATTTTCTCGGGGGAGCTGGGGTATTTACTGCGCTTCTCTGTGCAATCTGGTCGGTAGAGTTGATTCGGCTGCTTAAGAAATACAACATCACTATCCGCATGCCTTCTCAGGTTCCGCCCGCCATCGCCCGCTCTTTTGAATTACTGTATCCCGTTATTGGTATTTTGTTGACGGTTTATCCCGTCAGTTTATTTCTGCAAAGTGAATTCAATCTGTTGTTGCCCGCTGCAGTGATGCAGCTATTCCAGCCATTGATTGCCGTCGGGGATACACTGCCCGCCATTATGTTGTTGGTGCTGGTGGCAAATTTATTGTGGTTTGCCGGCATTCATGGCGACAACATTGTCACGGGGCTGCTTAACCCTATTTTTATGGCCAATATTGCCGCCAATGCCGCTTTAATGACCGAAGGAATGGCAACAACCCAAATTTTGACCGCGCCTTATTGGTCTTTTTATGTCTGTATTGGTGGATCGGGTTCGACACTGGTATTGGCATTCCTCTATCTGCGCAGCCGCTCGGTTCACTTGAAAACCATCGGGAAATTAAGTGTTGTGCCCGCTATGTTTAATATCAATGAACCCTTGCTGTTCGGCTCCCCAATAGTGATGAACCCGACTTTATTAATTCCGCTGCTGCTTGTTCCCTTGATCAATGCGGTATTGGCGTACAGCGCGCTGCATCTGGATCTGGTGCATAAAATGGTTGCTATCGCGCCGTGGACGACACCTGCCCCCATCGGTGCACTGATTTCTGCCGCTTGGGATTACCGTGCATTTGTGTTGGTCGGGTTATTGATGGTGATTGATCTGCTGATTTGGTATCCCTTTTTCAAGGTGTATGAAAAACAGCTTTTGGCCGAAGAGCAGCAAGTTAAAGGGGCATCTGAGTCTGCGGTGCGCTCGTAATGGTAAGAGGGGGAAAACGTGTCTACCGATTTTGAACAGCAAATAATCGAGTTGCTACTGCATGCCGGCAGTGCACGCAGTAGTGCATTAATGGCATTGCAGCAGGCAAAAGAGGGCAATTTTCAACAGGCCGAAGCGTTGATGGAGGAATCTGGTCAGGCAACCCGGGCTGCCCATGTTATCCAGACAACGCTGATTGGGCTGGATGAGGGGTGTGGGAAATTGCCTATCAATTTGATCACGGTTCATGCCCAAGATCACTTGATGAATGCAATGGTGATTCAAGATCTTGCCAATAACATGATTGATCTTTACCGGCGTTTGCCAGCACCTGAATGCCAGACTGTGTGAAAGTGAGGGTTGTATGCAATCGATCAAAATTGCGGTAATCGGTGGTGGCAGTAGCTATACACCTGAGTTAGTGGAAGGCATTATCCAGCGCAGTCAAATGATCCCATTGTCTGAATTGGCGCTGGTGGATGTGGAAGCCGGACGAGAAAAAGTGGAAATCATTGCCGGGCTGACGCGGAGAATGTTGGACAGGCAAGGTTTGCAACATGTTGCCGTCAGTGTGCATTACGCCTTGGATGAGGCTATTCGCGGAGCCAGTTTTGTCCTCACGCAATTGCGTGTGGGGCAGCTTCCCGCCCGTGCTGCGGACGAGCGTCTGGGATTGAAATATGGCTTGCTGGGACAAGAGACAACTGGGGTGGGGGGCTTTGCCAAGGCATTGCGCACGATCCCGGTTTTGCTGGAGATTGCGCGCAAAGTCGAGCGCCTTGCCCCTGATGCATGGATCATCAACTTCACCAATCCGGCCGGGATAGTCACTGAAGCGGTATCCCGTTATAGCAAGGCCAGAATTATCGGTCTGTGCAATGTCCCCATCTCTATGCACCACATGATAGCCAATATGTTGCAGCGCCCCTATCAGGATGTACAGTTACGTTTTGCGGGGCTGAATCATATGGTTTGGGCGCATCAGGTATTGGTAAATGGCAAGGATGAAACAGCACAGGTTCTGGAACTGCTGTGCAATGGCGCTGAATTAACGATGAACAACATCAAGGAAGAGCCTTGGCCACCGGAATTTTTGCGGGCATTGGGCGCGATCCCCTGTCCTTATCACCGTTATTTTTACCAGACCGGGAAAATGTTGCGGGAGGAAAGAGAGAGCGCAGCGAGCAAAGGCACACGGGCAGAGCAAGTTATGCAAGTGGAGCGGCAGTTATTTGAGCTGTATGCTGACTCGTCACTGGATCACAAACCGGATCAATTAAGTTTTCGGGGTGGCTCTTTTTACTCAGAGGTTGCATTGGAGTTGATTTCTGCCATCCATAATAATCTTGGCACACAATTGGTGGTGAACACGCCGAACCGTGGGGCAATTCACGGCTTGCCCGATGATGCAGTTATTGAAACCAACTGCATTGTTGATGCGCAGGGTGCCCATCCTCTGGTGGTTGGTCATTTACCGGGGCATATGCTGGCGTTGACACAACAAGTGAAAGCCTTTGAACGTTTAACGATAGAAGCCGCAGTTCACGGCGATCGCAAGGCGGCATTGCTGGCGCTGGTGAGCCATCCTTTGATTGCAGATGCCGCGCTGGATTCGACATTATTAAATGAAGTGCTGGATATCAATCGAATGTATTTGCCACAATTTCAATAAAGCAGGCATGCACTTACCAGTGTCTGTGAGGAAAAGGTGATAAGGAAAAAGCATGGTAACACTGGAAGATGTGGCTGCTTACGCTGGCGTTTCCCGCGCCACGGTATCGCGGGTTGTCAATGGCGATAAAAAGGTTCGGGAAGCAACCCGTGAAAAAGTGGAGAGAGCGATTGTTGAGTTGGGTTACCGCCCCAATCTTGCGGCTCGTGAGCTTGCTTCCAGTCAGGGCAATACGCTGGGGCTGGTAACAACATCTTATCGCGGTGGCTTTTTCGGCGCTTTGATGGATAGCATCCAGACAGAAGCAGAGCGGCATGGTAAGCCGCTTCTGGTTACACAGGGAAGGGACAGTGCAGAAAATGAGTGGCAGGCGATTAGCCATTTGCATAGCCTGCGCTGCAATGGGCTGATTTTGCATGTCCGTTCGATAAGCGATGATAAATTACGGCAACTGGCTCAAGACGGGCACGCTTTCGTTTTGCTGGATCGGCAGGTTGTGGGATTGGAGCAGCGCTGTGTTGTATTTGATCACCACAAGGCCAGTTACCTTGCAACTCAAGCCTTGATAGAACATGGGCATCGGCGCATTGCTTGCGTCAGTGGCCCTTTAGGCCGGAACCCAAGCCAACAGCGTCGGAGAGGCTTTTTGGATGCCATGCAAAATGCCGGGCTGCAATCCATCGCCTGTTTGGCTGGGGAGTACGATTTGCAAAGTGGTTATCAGCAAACCCGTACGATTTTGGCAACATCGCAACCTGATGCCATGTTTTTTTGCAGTGAAGAAATGGCGCTTGGGGCGTTGCTGGCGATCACGGAACGGGGTTTAAGTGTACCGGAAGATATTTCCATCATCTGTTATGACAGCGGGGAAAGAGCCGCCTTTATCCATCCGGCATTGACCAGTGTCCATTTTCCCATCACGGATATGGCCCGTTTTGCCGTGAATCTGCTGCTTGAACCTGATGTGCAGCACCCTGAATTCATCCCACGAATTATTTATCGGAACTCACTCCGCCATGCGTAAATCATCACAGTTTTAAAGATTGGCGTAAATGAGATGAGAGAGGGGTGGCATTTTTCACCAAAAAGCATGTTGTTCTGGTGTATAAATATGTTAAAACCGCGTGCTATTCCTCTGTTAGTTTCAAAAATGATTGTAGTGCATTGAAAATGAAGAAAAAACGCCCAGCCTTACAAGATGTTGCAAACCTCGTTGGGGTCACAAAAATGACGGTTAGCCGCTTTTTACGTAATCCCGATCAGGTTTCTGAAGCCCTGGGGAAACGCATAGCTGAAGCTGTGGAACAGCTGGGCTACATTCCCAACCGAGTGCCGGATATCTTGTCTAATTCCACCAGCCGTGCAATCGGTGTTTTGCTGCCTTCACTGACCAATCAGGTTTTTGCTGAAGTTATTCGTGGGATAGAACATGTGACAGACAGCAGTGGGTATCAGACTATGCTTGCTCACTACGGTTATTCCGCCCAGAGGGAAGAAGAACGCTTGCTTTCACTGCTTTCTTACAACATTGATGGCTTGATTCTGGCGGAGCGAACGCACACCCCCAAGACCCTGAAAGTATTGCAAACAACGGGAATTCCGGTCGTCGAGCTGATGGACAGTGTATCGCCTTGCCTTGATATTGCGGTAGGGATCGATAATTTTGAGGCTGCACGCCAGATGACGATGGCAATGATTGAGCGAGGTTGCCAGAATATCGTTTACCTTGGTGCCCGACAGGATGAGCGGACGTTAATGCGTCTGGAAGGGTTTGAAACGGCCATGCGCAGTGCCGGGATGCGCCCAAGGAAAGTAATGACGTTCGCTAGTTCATCCTATTCATTGGGGGCGCAGCTTTTGCAGGAAACCCGCCAGAAATACCCCAACGTTGATGGCTTGTTTTGTACAAATGATGATATTGCCATCGGCGCAATTTTTGAGTGTCAGCGTCAGGGAATTAAAGTACCGGAAGAAATTGCGGTAGCAGGCTTTCATGGTCATGACATCGGGCAGGTCATGACACCAAAACTCGCCAGTGTGCTGACTCCCCGTGATCTGATGGGGCGCAAGGCGGCAGAAGCATTGCTGAACCGTTTGAAAGGCGAAAAATCAGCATGCACACAAATTGATGTCGGTTTTACTCTCTCATTGGGCGAAAGCATTTAACTAACCTTATACTTGGCTACCACTTTTGTAGAGCGATAGTCCCCGACTGAAACACCATAATTACAGATATACTGGTAGAAATATCCTACCAGTGTTTCAGATTGAGGGAACGGAACACAGATAAAGGGGTTAACAGGAGACATAGTAATCCGAGTGTGTGAGCACCCTGATTTCGACTGACGTGTAGCGGATAAGTGTAATCACACAATCTCGGAAATTTCATATTCTCTGACAATTGTGCTGGTCTTTTTACCCCATATTGAAGCTCTTGTTCTTTTCTGGTGAGTATCAAAGGCATCTTTGTCTGTGAAGAGCTCTTCGACTATCCAGATCAGAGGATCTTCTGTTGCTGTTACCTCGAAAGAAAGGCATCCGGTCTCTTCCGCAGTCAATTTTTTGTGCTCAGAGAGGTATTGGCGGACAAGCTCCGACTCTTCTGCACTTTTACATATTAAACGACCAGTCAGTTTAATCATTATTATCCCTATTTTTATTGAAGTTAATTTCGGATACCAAATATTTATTCAATTTAAAATTTATTTTTATTCTAATTAATATGCAATGCCTATGAAATGCATCATTAATTTTTATATTTTCTTGGGTCGACTAACTAAGTGAAATTTCTGAGAAAGGCGGTTAGTAGCTATAGTAGGCATCTTTCTCGCCAAAGAAAAATGGCAGGAGAATCTAACCGCTGCGTCCTGCCAGTTTTCATTCAGGGGAAGCGAGTTAAAGGAATGCTTTCAGCCAGGAAGCAATATTTTGGGTCGGCAGATGGTTTTGTGCATTGTAGGTTTCATTCATCGGCCACCACATACCGTCCCCTCGGGCGAAAGCCGCACGATAGCGAATCATCTGATCATCTGGATTTAAACGTAGTGCGTCCCGCAGTGCGCTCAGGCTATAGACGCTTCTGGTAAAAGGTTGCTGCGTTACGCGTTCAACGGTTTCAGCCAATTTTCCGTATGAAGTCGTTTCACCCGCCACAAATACCACTTCATTGGCAATGCGGGGCTGATGCAAATAAATGGCGGTGGTCAGTCGGCCGATATCGTCTGGCGAGGTAACGGTGACCTGCGTTTCCCATCCCCCGAGTGCGTGGATCGTTTTTTCGGCTAAATTCACGACATTGAATGCGGGTTCAAAAAGAAAACTGGTAAACATTCCAGTCGAAACGATAACCCATTCCGTTGCCTGCTGTTGGCGCAATAAAGTGCGAACATCATATTGTTCGTCCCAGACCGGCTGACCACTGCCTTTGCCGACCACATCGTAATTCACACCAAACTGCCAGGGAAAATATCGCCTGACGCCTGCCTCCAGCACCGCGCGGGTGATCTTTATCTGCGTACCAGCTCCGGCGATGAACCCCATGCAATTGATAACGCTATCAAAAGCCTTAAAGCATGCTGTCAGTGATTCAACCGTGTCGGCAGCGATGTCGATAGGAATAAATGCTGCGCCGGTATCCGCCAATCGTTGGTGGATACCAGATCGCAGTTTGCCCTGTTCATCCCAAGAGCCAGGCGAAACGATCACCGAAACGCGGCTTTTTAACTGAGTTACAGCCGGCAGCAGCGAGTTCAGGACGGCAGCACCCAATTGTCCCGCTCCTAGCACTAATATGTTTTCGCCAACCTTTAAATCATCTTGCTTCATTTTAATGCCTTACTTTTCAATGTTGCGTATTTACCTTGTGTTTGGCGATATTACGGCGACAATCCTCTTTTGATAAGTACAAGTGGGCGGGTTAGACTGTTCGCATAAATGGAATAATCAAGACGTTTATGGCGGGGGGCAATATGGATAAGCTCGAATCAATGCAGGTCTATGTTTATGTGGTGGAGACTCATAGTTTTGCCAGAGCAGCAGAGGTACTGGGGCTGCCGCGTTCAACGGTATCGCGGGTGATCAAGGAACTGGAAGCTTGGCTTGGTATCCAGCTGCTACAGCGCACTACCCGAAAACTTAGCGTGACCACCGATGGACGCAGTTATTACGACGAATGCAAAAGGATCTTGGCCGATATTGCGACCATGGAATCATCATTTTCGGGCAGGTCTGGGCAACCCAAAGGCAGGTTTAAAGTGGGAATGCCGCAATCTCTCGCCCGGCATTGCGTTATTCCGAGAATTCAGGAATTTCTGCACTGCTATCCCGAACTGGATTTGATGCTTTGCTCCAGTGATAACGTGGAGGACATTATCCAAGAAGGATATGACTGCGTGATCCGCACCGGCAGAATCGAGGATTCAACGACTTTGGTCGCCCGTCCACTGGCAAACTTTACATGGGTGATTTTGGGCGCTCCGGCATACATGGCAGCCCATGGAAAGCCTGAAAATCTGGAAGATCTGGAAAAGCATCACGCTGTGGGTTATCTGAGTCACCGCACCGGGCGAACCACTGAATGGTTTTTTACTCTCGACGATGCGGATTGCGTGATCCGTATGAAAGAGAGTCTGGTTGTCGATGACACGGATGCCTACATTCAGGCCGGAATTCAGGGGATGGGGTTAATTCGCGTGGCCAGCTATCTTGTTGCGCCGTATCTGGAGAACGGGGCACTTATTTCTTGTCTGGAGCACCACACTTTTGATTTACCTTTATCTCTGGTGTATCCGCAAAACAGGTATCTTCCGCCTTCGGTTCGGGCATTTTACGACTGGAGCAAGGTGGTTTTGAATCAACCGGCTTACCGGCTCAACATGACATAATCGAGTGGAATTCCCGTGCGCTTACAGAAAAGTTGCGATAGGGGGATACAGATATGGCTATACAGAAACAATCACGTATGAATTAATCAGCACGCAGTTAGTTGATCGTGAAATTGTTTAAATATTGTAGCTCAAAATGATACTTACCTACCTTCAATTGCGATAAGCCTCACATTTTCCTTTTTTGACCAGATTGACTGATTGCTCGCCTTCCTGAGCTACTGTTATGTTACCGGTAACTTATTATCGGTAACACTTTGTGGTTACTGCTTAGAGACTGTTTTTAGATACTGTTGCTGTGGACGGTTTTATTACTAAATTTTCAGTTAATTGATAGAGATAGCCAAGCTGTAAGGTTGACATAAAGGAGTTTTATATGAGCGATACCCAGCAGTTAAACCATGTTTTTGTCTTGATGGGGGTATCCGGTAGCGGTAAGTCTGCGGTTGCCAGTGGTGTTGCCCGTGAGTTAGGCGCTGCATTTCTGGATGGCGACTTTCTGCATCCCCGCGCCAATATTACAAAGATGGCACAAGGACATGCCTTAAATGATGATGATCGCCGCCCGTGGCTGAAAGCACTTAATGATGCCATTTTCGCAATGCAGCGCACGAATCATGTTTCTTTGCTGGTCTGTTCCGCCTTGAAAAAAAGCTATCGGGATATGTTGCGTGAAGGCAACAGCAACCTGTCCTTTCTCTATATGAAAGGTGATATTGACCTGATTGAAGATCGCCTGAAAGTGCGCAAGGGGCACTTCTTCAAACCACAAATGCTGATTTCGCAATTTGAAACGCTGGAAGAGCCTGGCAGTGATGAAAAAGATGTTCAGCACATTGATATCCAGCCAGCGCTTGATGATGTCATCAAAAAAACAATCCAAGTTATAGATCATACAATTAAAACTACTGACAGTATTAATGAGGAACATCAATGAGTACATTAACTCTCGTTCTGACTGCCGTCGGCTCGGTTCTTTTATTACTGTTTCTGGTGATGAAAGCCCGAATGCATGCCTTTATCGCCCTGATGCTGGTTTCTATGGGAGCCGGAATTTTTTCAGGGATGCCACTGGAAGAAATCACCCAGACAATACAGAACGGCATGGCGGGCACATTGGGCTTCCTCGCGGTTGTTGTGGCACTGGGGGCAATGTTTGGCAAGATCCTGCATGAAACAGGTGCCCTTGACCAAATCGCGGTAAAACTACTGGGCAGTTTTGGTGAAAAACGAGCGAATTATGCACTGGGAATTGCCGGGCTGATTTGTGCCTTGCCGCTGTTTTTCGATGTGGCAGTTGTGTTGTTGATTGGTGTGGTATTTGCCGTGGCGCGCCGTACCAACGGCAATGTCGTCAAATTGGCAATCCCTTTATTTGCCGGGGTTGCAGCAGCGGCTGCGTTTTTGGTGCCGGGGCCAACTCCCATGATGCTGGCTTCCCAGATGGGCGCTGATTTTGGTTGGATGATCCTGATTGGGCTGAGTGCCGCTATTCCCGGAATGTTACTGGCAGGGCCGATATACGGCAACTTTATCAGTAAATATGTCACATTGGATTTGCCGAAAGATCTGAGCACTCCAAGTATCGGTAAAAACCAGATGCCTTCCTTTGGTTTCAGTCTGGCACTGATTTTATTCCCGTTGGTATTGGTAGGATTGAAAACCATTGGCGCGCGTTTTGTTGACCATAGTTCTACGCTGTACCAATGGCTGGAATTCATTGGGCATCCTTTCACGGCTATTTTGATCGCATGTCTGGTAGCCATTTATGGTCTGGCTATCCGTCGTGGAATGAGCAAAGAGAAAGTGATGGATGTCTGCTCTGCGGCAATTCAGCCTGCGGGCATTATCTTGCTGGTAACGGGAGCGGGTGGCGTATTCAAACAAGTACTGATTGATTCTGGCGTCGGGCCTGCTTTGGGGAATTCGCTTGTTGATGCTGGCCTGCCAATCGCACTGGCGTGTTTTATTCTGGCCGGGGCAGTTCGCATGATCCAAGGTTCAGCCACTGTTGCTTGCCTGACAACGGTGGGCTTGGTATTGCCGGTAATCAATGAGCTGGGCTATTCCGGTGCGCAAATGGCCGCATTGTCAGTCTGTATCGCTGGTGGTTCTTTGGTTCTCAGCCATGTGAACGATTCTGGTTTTTGGTTATTCGGTAAATTTACCGGCGCGACTGAAGTACAGACCTTGAAAACATGGACAATGATGGAGACCATCTTGGGTACTACTGGCGCGATTGTCGGCATGATTTATTTCGCCATGCTGTGATGCTGAGTGCTTTTTCAAAATAAGCGCTTAATGGCACCTTAATTCACACTAATAAGTTGATTAAGGTGCCTTGTTTTCCCACTAATTCGATTTTCCGACTAACCCCGTAAACTGCTTATAAAGGGCTTCGGCACTGCGTTCATAACCTGCCGCAGAAAGGTGAATGTAATCAGGGCGTGCGAGTTTTTGTTGTTCCCATCCCTTGATTGAGCATGGCCCACCCATAAACTCCCGCCAATCCCAAAACAAAGTATGTTGTTCTTTGGCTACTTCCTGCTGAACTTGAATAATACCGTTAAGCAAGGCTGGCTGCTGTTCGCTACAACTTTCCGTGGCTTTATCCTTCAGCGAATCATTTGGGCCGATTAACAAAATAACGGCTTGGGGAATCGCTTTACGGATATTTTGCACCTTGGCTGTCAGCTCTTTCTGGTAAGTCGCTAAATCCAGCGAATCGTTAAAGGCTTCATTGGTGCCGTAAGCGAGGATCACCATATCCGGCTTCAATTGGGCCAGTGTATCAACCCATTGAGGTTGCCATTTATCCAGCATATTGATGGTGGCCCCATTAATCCCCAGCGCAGATAACATAATGCCGGGGCTTTGACGTTTTACCAGCCAGCCACCAATTTTCAATTGAGTTTCTTGTGGATAACGGTCTTGTGGATAAAAAGTCATGGGAAAATGGACACTCTGCTCTGGTGAGAAGCGCCATTCACTGTTTGTGGCAGGCCATTGCCAAATTTGCGTCGAAGCAGACTGCACTCTGATTTTTGCCGCGTCGTGAGACTGATAAAGGGCGTTTATCCAATATTTGCCATGGGCAGAAGGCGAATATAACTGTATCTTGCTGTTGGCGTTTTCTGGCGTGGCGATAAAGCCCCCCAGTGGATAATCTGCCCGGTTGTCTTTCCGGCTGCTTGAAAGCCACCAGCCGGTTTTATCTTCGGCGAATTTCATGATGTCATGGCGCTGGCCGGGAATGTTCATGGGAGGAATAAACCCCGGGCCGGCGTCACCGTAACGACTCTGCAATAATTTGCGCAAGCTGCCGGTAAAAAAATCGGCAGCGGTGTGAGAATCCCCCAGTTGTACAACGTGAATCTGGCGAGTGTCGCTGTGACGGAGTTTATCGGCTAATAACGCAAAATTGGGATCGCCAAAATTCGTCAGTTGTTGCTGATGCTGTGTTTGCGTTATTTGGCGCTCCGATGAGGGTTTGGTTTTCTTCCCATGGCATGATAGCAGGCTCACAGAGAGCGCGATAACCAGACCTGCACCCATTATCCGGTATAACCCACGGAATGTGCTAAATGGTTGCATTTTCTTTAACTGGCTCCTGAATAAATTTAATCAATGAAAATAGATGATTTGAGATGGTCTGTTGCCCTTTCAAACTGAAATGAATGCCGTCGCCACTTCGAATTTTTATCGTGCTGCTGCCATCACCAATATAGTCTGAATAATTATCTGACTGATATTTGAACATATCATTAACGGAAACATAGATCTCGCCCATTTTCTCCACCTCTGTCTGATACAATTTATTGAGGTAAGCCATGCTGCTGGAGAGTTTTTTCTTGCGCATATTGGGTGGCCCCACCCAAATAACATCTACCTGATTTTGACGCGCATTGTGCAAAATAGTTTCAATTCGTTGGCGGTAAACGGCTTCCCAATCGTCACTGGAAAATTTCAAATAAGGCCCACCGCGTTTTGCCGGCATATCCCACGGGTCATTCGGCCCTAAAAACACCACGATTAATTTAATATCAGTATGCGTTTTTAACGTATCGCTGATAGTTTTCGGCCAATCAAAAAAACTGGGATAAGACAGCCCAGTGCTCTGCTTGCTTAAATTAATGCTGGAAATGCCATATTCCTGAGAAAGCTGACGTTTTAATAATGGGGCAACGCCTTGCATCATCGAATCACCGACAAATAACACCTTATCTTTGGCACTCAGATTGATATGTGTCTTTTGAATAACATCAAAGTTGGCACTTTGGATTAAATCATGTTGATACGAAGGAGCCCGGACGAGCTTAATGTCCTTTTGCAGAAGCTCAGGAAATGTCACTGAAAGGTTTTCGATGGGGTACACATACCCCTCCAGAAAGCGCAGGCCTATCTGAAAATCAGGGTGAAATACCATCCGGTTGTTATCATTATTGCCCGTTTGTTCGGCTTGCATAGATTGCGTTTGCATGGCGTCTACGGGGCTATCCTGATACTTTCCCTTTGCATAGGCCATAAATATCTCACCAGCAGCAGTCGTGCCTTGTTGCACATTATGGCCTAAATCCCACAATGGCTCTCCTTTGAGGAAAGTCCAAGGGCTGTTGCGGTGGTATTTCTGCTGCCAGAAATTATCCAATGAATTTTGATTCAACCAGACCAGCATCACAGTGGTTAAAATAACGGCAAAAATGATTTGCCCGACTTTTTTTAGGTTAGAAATATATTCAGAAGTTGGCATAGATAAATCCTGGCATTCCTGAAGGAGATAAAATAAATACCAAAGTCAGTATCAGAGCTAAGGGAATAGGGTAATAAATCCAAGAAATCTGATCGTGATTTTTTTCAATTTTGTTTCTGAGATTGACCAACCAAGGGTAGGCGATAAAAAAGGCCCAGAAAGCGATTAATATCGAGCTGCTGGACAGCAGGGCAGCAAAAACCTCGCCAGAGAACAATTGCGTTAATACCGCCAAAGCATCATTAAATGTCGGGCTGCGGAAAAAGACCCATGCAAAGCAGACAAAATGGAACGTCACTACACGGGATAAAAATAGAGCAATGGGGTTTTTCGCCGCTAATTCATTGTGTTTTTTTCCGGCAGGGAGCAGGGCATTTTTAATGTTTTGCAGAATTAATCCCAGCCCATGAATGGCTCCCCAGATAATAAAGCTGAGACCAGCACCATGCCATAGCCCTGAAATAACCATCGCCATGAACATATTCAGGTTCTTGCGGAATGTGCCTTTTTTATTGCCGCCCAGAGGAATGTAAACGTAATCACGGATAAACGTTGACAGACTGATATGCCAGCGCCGCCAGAATACCTGTAAATTCTCGGCAAGGTAAGGAGCATCGAAATTGCGTGGTACTTTGAAGCCCAATAACAGGGCGATACCCGTAACGAGATCGGTATAGCCGGAAAAATTAAAATAAATGTTCCATGCATAAGCATAAATAGCGACGAGAACTTGCCCAGCATGGTAGCTGGATGGATCTTCAAAAACCGGATTAACAAAATTTTCAGACAGCGTAGAGCTGAGTAAAAAGAGTTTTATTATGGCAAATGCAATCAACAACAGCGCTCTCAACGGCTCCAGCATAACTCTGGATGAAGCCTGAATTTGCGGTAAAAAATCTTTAGCTCGATTAATTGGCCCGGCGACAATACTGGGAAAAAAACAAAGATACAAAATAACATCAGGCAATGAGGCGGTCGGCAGTTCTTTTTTGCACACGGAAACGACATAACTGACCGAATGAAATGCATAGAATGACAGGCCCAACGGAATCAGGAATTCAAGTACAGGTAGTTCAACACTCATTCCAATGCTGGCTAATGATTGCTGAATTGATTCTTGGAAAAAAGAGTAATATTTGAAGGTGGTAAAACAACCAAGAATACCTATTGTTAAGAGCGAAAATATGATCTTATTGGATAAATAACGGCTGAGAATATTCGTTAAAAAGTAAATAAATAGGGTGTACGCGAATAAAATATAGGCGAAATTGGCTGAAAAAGAGTATACAAATAAATAACTAACTAAAATCAATAGGCCATTCTGTAGCTTGGGTGCTTTCTGTAAAAGCCAGTAGACAAGTAGCAGAATACCAAACGATCCTAGAAACTCAAAAGAAAAGAAATTCATATTAGGCTCTGGCTAACCATTTATTGTTGGAAAATGAAATGTAATTCTGAGGCTTATTATAGTATGGAATTTATCTATAGTTACAATAGATAAAGTAGAGAAGAATTATAAAAAAAAAAAGAATCCACTCTGGTATTAACACACAGTGGATTCTTGGGAGATTGAGAAATTGTTGCACAGAGAAATCTATATCCTTTTTGTCTAATAATGATTGTGAATTAAACAAAATGTCATTTTTAGCATGTTGTCCTTAACACATTTCTTTAAGAGATTATTTTTGGAACATTAATCTATCACTATTATTGGATCGCAAATTCCTGTACTTGCGAAATCAGGTTTTTATTGCCATTAAATACCCGGTGCAAATAGCGATTATAGTCAGCACCCAGTTCCGAATAACCGTTCAGGTTATCGATAAGTTTACTGGTGTTCAGTGGCTTTTGTGCTGTTCTCTGTTTTGCACGTGAAGAACGTAGTGATTCATAAGCACGATGCGTATTCAGGTTTTTGATATAGGCAACGACTGAATCATCAATGGAGTGATAAACGGAATAGCCTCTGACTTTTCCTTTCCCCTTGCCGCATGAAGCGCAACGCATGCCAAACAAATTATTGTTTTTCTGGGCAAGTTCTGACGTGCCCCAGCCTGATTCTGCTGCTGCCTGAGTGATAACAAAGTGGGTTGGTATAATGTCAACCCGGCTTAGCAGCCTGTTCCAATTGACCTGTTTGGGTGAATTACAGGTCATTTTGTAATCCATGCAGATCCTTTTTAATCGACTGACATCCTGTGCCGTCCAGTTATGTGTTTTCTGGCGTGACAGGAGCCATTTGCGGTCTTGCATAATTTTTTTATTATGCTGATCTACTACAGGGACAACAATATTTAAAAACGCTTTCTTCCGGGGTGTACCTGAAGGGTATTTTCGCAAGTCAGGCAAGTTTTTCTGAATGCCATTGTGAGAATACTCTTTCATTTGCGAGGTACTGGTCGAGGCATAGCTCAGACCGGTAAAGACTAATGAGATAAAGAAAGCGAAGACCGCAGTTGTCCTCATCATCGTTCGTGAGGGCATTTGCTTCTCCTCGTTTTATTACTCTGGATAAAAAACAAACGAATATTAGCAGAGCAAATCAAATATAGCTACTGCTATTCGTTATGCATAAGATTCGTTTCTGTAACGAATGTTATCACCCTACTGACAAATATCTATATTTTTTATCTTTCACAGTAAATTAGTGTAATAGTTATTATGATTTTATCTGGTATCTAGTGATTTTTATTTTATATAAAGTCTGATTATTCACATTTTATCTAGTGTGAGTGCGTGAGGATTTTTAATGCAATATCATGATATATAATGATTATTTTTACTTCCCTTTAAATCGGTTTGCAAGGCATGCTTGTCTGTTTCTTTCTGTTATTGTGAATTGGGAAATTGCTTAATTTTAATTATCAGTTTTTCTGGTTGGTTTTTTGATTTCTTACCTTGGCTAATGAGTGGAAATGCCATTAATGATTTAATATCTGTAATGTTTGTTTTGTTTTTTATGTTATCAGATTTTACAAACAGAAAATGCAGCATGATGGATAACTTGGAGCATGGCAGGTACATTATTTTTTAATAGAAATTTAATAGAAATTTTTAATGAGTGTTAGTTTCAGTAAATGTAATTTTCAATAAATGGAAATATGAATGACAGGAATTATGCGGGAACAATAAATATTATAAGCTAAAATATCTTAATGGTGTCGCCAGTGAAATTCTTATTAAGAATATTATAGTAGTATAAAAAACATAGAGTAATATTCATTATCGATAAGGTTTTTTTATTTTGATTTGTTGATTAACAAATGCGATTTAGATTACCACCCCAATGGGGTTTAAATATTTGGGTGAAAACCGTTGGTACAAAAGAATTAGGGAGCGTTTGCTCCCTAATTGTATATGATGTGTTTAACGCTATTTTACAACCACTTAGATACACCACCGTGGCGAGAGCAGGCTCCTTTATGAGATTTGCTCTTGCTATAAGACCCGTCTTTACAAAGAGCTGTATTGGCTCCTTTTTTTACTGATTTATTTTTCTTTTTTGCTGCCTTATGGCTACTTGCTTTTTTGGTTACTTTCTTCTCTAACGAATTAACTTTATTTTTGGCAGACTTAACATTGTGTTTCACTACCGTTGCGGTTTTTGAGGCTGCTTCGGCTGAGGTTGATACCGCAGGCACTGCAAGTGCTGCACTTGAAAACAACACCAGTAATGCTGCAACTGATAACTTCAAGCTTTTCATCATTTATATCCTCTGGTTAGAGTACTTAAAAACCGAAATCTACTCTTGCAGTTTGGAGTATAGTTTTGAATGATATGATTGCAAATTTCACATAGAAAATGTTTATGTTTTTAAAAGTGTTTGTTTTTAATTAATTAAACTTTTTTATTGATAGATCATTATATTTCATTCTGTGAGTTTATCCCCGCTTTTGCATGCTGAAATACACAAATAAAATCAAATAAGCAGTACGTTCAATTGAGGAATTGAAACACAATTGCTCAGGAATGAATGTGTTTTAAATAACCAGTGAAAATCGTATAATATTTTTTATTTTCCATATTGTTATATCAATTTTACAACAGGATTACCCCATGAATACGGAAACCATGCCGATACCATCATTTGAACGTCAATCTGGTGCAACGCAATTATCTGAACAGGTTGATCGGGAAAAGGTGAATGCGTTGGTTGAAAAAATTGATATTTTCCAGCCGGCTGCCGTGATTAGTTACGGTGCTAAACCAATGGGGGAAATTGCGCGCTTTGCTGATTCCCTGCTGGAAAATGTCCGTTCAAAAGATGCCGGGGAAGTCGGTAAAAAGTTGTCAGATCTGGTGGTGTTTGTACGTGAAAACGGGGTGCTGACTGAAGAAGAGAAAGCCAGTGGTTTCTTGCGTAAACTGCCGTTGATTGGCGGACTGTTCAAAAAAGTAGAGCGGATCAGCATTGACAGAAAATCACTGACACAACAGGTGGATACCATCAGCGGCCACCTTGACCGCTCAATGACTAATCTGGTGCGCGATATCAATGTGCTTGAGCAACTTTATGCCCGCAACCTTAACTTCTATCGTGATATTACACTGTATGTTGAAGCCGGCAAGCTGAAGCTAGAACAGGTGAATAATGAACTTTTACCTGAATTGCGCATGAAAGCCGAAATGTCCAAGGACATGATGGATGCCCAGAGCGTGAAAGATCTGGTGGAAAACATCACTCGTTTTGAACGCCGTATTCATGATTTGGAGTTGTCAAAAACTGTGGCAATTCAAACTGCGCCACAAATTCGCATTGTGCAGAGCAATAACCAGCAGCTCGTAGAAAAAATTCAGAGCAGCATCATGACAACTTTACCTATCTGGAAAAGCCAGTTGGTATTGCAAATGTCGTTGGAAGCTCAGGGCAAGGCAGCCAAATTGCAAAAAGAAGTCAGCGACACAACGAATGAATTGCTGCGCAGAAATGCGGAAATTCTGCAACAAAATAGCATTGCAACAGCCACAGAAGTGGAACGCTCGATTATTGATGTAGAAACGTTGCGTGATGTGCAACAACGCCTAATCAATACGGTTGAAGACACCATGCGCATTGCTTCTGATGCAAAAGCCAAGCGTGCCCAAGTTGAAGTGGAACTGGCAGGCATGGAAGAAAACTTGCGTCAGCGCTTAAGTGCTGCAATCACGAAATATCAATAACAATAAACAGATACGACATATTGTGTATGTCAGGCGCATTCTAATTTTGCGCCACTTTCTATACACATTATTATGTTACTTATCCCCATCATCGTTCAGGTCACAATTTGCACGATGATGGGGATTTAAAGGAATGAGCTTTGTTGTGGATAAGATAAAAGCATTTTTTTTACGCCTGTTATTCCATTTTATCGGGTTATTGGCAGGCGGTGTGTTGAGTAGTTTTTTTACTCACTTCGAATGGGGGCCTTTGAAAGACGCTCCGTTAGCTGTTCAAAGTGACATAAGTGGATTAATTTCTATTTCCAGTTATCTGGGGATTATGGCTCTTTTCGCCCCTCGTCGTGAAAGATATTCGAGCAATGTATGGCATTTTGTCATCATGCTAGCACTGTGTGGGGTTGCAAATGCCTTACCGGCATACTTCCTATTGGCTGGGTTTATGGCATTGCTGATTAAAGCCAAGAGAAAGAAATTAACGAAAGGAAGGTTATTTTTGCTGGTGATGACCGGCCTTATAGTCGTGAATTGGATGATTCATGATTCAAAATTGATTCCGTTGTGGTTTAGCTTTATTTACACGGTGACAGTGGCTTTCTTGTTCTATATGGATGGGAAAAACATTAATAAGAACAATAAAGTGGCCGAACCTCCTCAAATGCCTATTCCGGCTGAACCGGATAAAGCCCCACCCGCTTTTAGCCAATACATTCAGCAGTTGGCATCAATTATGGCATACCAGCCCGCTGTTCCTCAGGATGTCTGGCCTTATCTGAAAAAAATTGAAGAGAAAACCCGTGCCATCATCAGTTGCATGAAAGAAGATGAAAGGGATGTCCCATCCGGTACTGCATTTCTGAATCGCTATTTGCCGATGATTAAAAATGCCTTGGAATCCCTGGCATCACTGAATCTCCATCGGGCCAACAGTCCGCAATTTCAGGAGGCCAAGCGATTGACGATTCAGAGTTTGCAAGAGATGGGCGTGGCATTCAGTGAAATGCACCAGAATTTGTTGGACAACAATATTGATGATTTGATGGCTGATTTGAAATCAATGAGCCAATTAGCGCAATCGCAGGGATTTGATGTGAAAAAGTAATCTGAAAAAATAACCTGAAAATGGGGAGAAGCTATTTTGCAAAAAGTGACAATCGTTACAGGTGGTTCCCGAGGTATTGGCAAGGCTACAGCACTGTGTTTGGCAAAGCAGGGGCATCATATTTGTATTGGTTATCAGCATCGCCAGGAGCAGGCTTATGAAGTTGTCGATATGCTGCGGGCTCTTGGGCAATCGGCAATGGCCGTTCAAGTCGATATAGCAGATGAAAAGCAGGTTATGGCGTTATTCGAGCAGACAGAAAAAGAGCTGGGTTACATCTCTGGGCTGGTGAATAACGCTGGGATTTTGAAACAGCAAACGACCATTGAACACCTGACGGCAGAAAGGATAAATAGCATCTTAGCAACCAATGTCACAGGGGCTTTTCTCTGTGCCCGTGAAGCGGTCAAAAGGATGGCTTTTCGGCATGGCGGGCAGGGAGGGGGAATCGTCAATGTTTCATCTGCTGCATCCAGGCTGGGCGCTCCCCATGAATATATTGATTATGCGGCATCAAAAGGTGCTGTTGACTCGATGACAATCGGGTTAGCGCAAGAGGTTGCAGCCCAAGGGATTAGGGTGAATGCGGTTCGTCCCGGGCTCATCTATACCGAAATGCATGCTGATGGCGGAGAGCCTGGGCGTGTTGATAGAGTCAAAGAGTTTTTGCCCATGAAGCGGGGTGGACAGCCAGAAGAAGTTGCTCAGGCTATTGCATGGCTGCTATCGGATGAAGCATCGTATGTGACGGGGAATTTTATTGATTTAGCTGGCGGGAAATAGCTTATCAACCTATTTATCGTGGTTGAGTGGTTTTTATATTGCCAGATATTGAAATGTGAAAACCATGAATATAAGCCGAAAATTTTCTTGATGATCTTTCCGGCTTATTAGCAGGCAATTTTTAGATAACCAGTCGAGTTAATAAATATTCCCCTTCGTCTTTCAAGTTGCCGCTTTGTTGGCTGTACTCATTCACCCCGGTTACATCGTTATCTATGCTCCCGGGGATTATTGATAGGTCCTGTCTCTCACCGGAGGCCAGCTTTTGGCTGGGCAAATTCGTTGCCGACGAATTTGTCATTCATTTGCCGCCGCGATGCAGCTTGAAATCCATTAGGTATAATTGCCATAAGATGAGAATGGTTTGAAATAGATGCGGGCTTTAAATAAACAATCATTCTGAATTGATACTATTTAAGCCAGCATTTCTCCCAATTTCGGTTTAAGGATCATCTTTCCAGGTTCGATCTCAATGTTGATAGGTTGTTCTATTAAATTGCTGAGTGTTAACCAATCCCCTGCAATATAGAATTCGCCATTTTCACGAATGCTGTCGATCCCTTCGTATGGATTATCTTCGACTTCATTGATCAAATTGACCAGATCTGCATTGGGATCAACCAGCGAAATAATGATTCCATTGGAAAACTGTGAAATATGAAATAACTCATTCGCGGTAAATCCAGCATCGCTGAGTGCACTGCCATTAATTATTAATTCCGGGATATCAATGTCAGTATGGCGAAATGCAACATGAAGGCTCATTTGTACGTTCCTTGTGTTATTTGGGTATACAGCGATACTTTATCAGCACTTCGCCCGCACTGCACCGCGAATTCATACTTGTTTTCATCTGTATCGCACTCATCGATTAATGATCGGCTCCTACCCTAGCGTTTAGTGACCTAATATGCTATCGATAATGTCACTCTTTGCGAAGTGACTCGCAAAAAATCACTGGATATTTATCCATTCTAAAATGTTTTGTCAGAATAATATCTACCAGCCACGCTACACTCATCAATGATTCTATAATTGTCCATCAATCTATATTGATTAACCAAGTTATATATAACCTGATAAATACTCATGTTAACAATCTGTATTTGGTTTTGTATTTGTCTGGTTTTTAAATTTTATAAACCGACGATTATAATTATACCGTTATCATTTAGGTTTGGTATTTTACACATGGGTTATATTTTATTGTGCGTTGATTTTACTTGGATTTTTTTATTACCCTATGCTTATTATTATTGTTATAAAATCCAGATAGACAGAAATATTGCACTATTGTATAAGTGTTACAATATATATGTGTTAATTAATATTTTACGGGCTAACATATGAATGTTTGTTTTTTTCTGTGTAAAAAATTTCTTCGTGAAAATCTTAAGCTTTTCTGTTGGTTATTCGCCCCTTTACCTGTTTAGTCATTTTATTCCTATCCCCATAAAAATAATTCATCATATTTTTTATTTGTCAGTATTCATCTTGCATGGCTTAGAAAAATAATCAGATAGCTTTATTTATTATTCAGTACATCAATTTCTGTTTTCCTTTTAAATAGGTGCATCTAAATGAAACGTATTCCAGAACCCTTCCGCATCAAAATGGTAGAAAATATTCGGATGACAAGTCGCGCTGAGCGTGAAACTGCATTGGAAATGGCAGGGCATAACCCATTTATGCTGCCTTCTGACATGGTTTACATTGACCTATTGACTGACTCAGGAACAGGAGCGATGAGCAATCATCAATGGGCAGGAATGATGATGGGCGATGAATCTTATGCCGGCTCTCGTAATTATTATCATTTGGTCGATAAAGTTAAGGAACTGATTGGCTACCAATATACTATTCCCACCCATCAAGGGCGTGGCGCAGAGCAGATTTTATTTCCCGCTCTGATTGCCCGTAAGAAATTAAACGGAGGGGCTATTGCGCCTGTTTTTATTTCCAATTTCCATTTTGATACGACAATGGCCCATGTGGAGTTAAATGGTGCCAAGGCGATTAATGTTGTTACTGACAAAGCCTTTGATACAGGCAGTTATTATGATTGGAAAGGCAATTTTGATATTGAAGCACTTAAACACACTATCAAAGAGTATGGCGCAGATGATGTGGTTGCCATTATTGTGACAGTGACTTGCAATAGTACCGGGGGACAGCCGGTTTCTCTTGCCAATATGAAATCAGTTTATGAAATAGCAAAGCAACATGATATTCCTGTGGTGATTGATTCAGCCCGTTTTTGTGAAAATGCTTGGTTTATTAAGCAAAGGGAAAAAGGTTACGAAAATAAATCAATTCAAGAGATAGTCAAAGAGATGTATCAATATGGCGATATGCTGACGATGTCTGCGAAAAAAGATCCCATGGTGAATATCGGCGGTCTTTGCTGTTTCCGTGATAATGAAGAGCTATTCAATGAAGTGCGTATTCGTTGTATTCCGATGGAAGGGTTTGTGACTTATGGCGGGCTTGCCGGGCGTGATATGGAAGCGATGGCGATAGGTCTTGGAGAAGGAATGGATGAGGATTTTCTGACTTATCGCATTAATCAAGTCACATATTTAGGAGAGCAGCTAAGAAAAGCCGGAATTCCCATTCAGTACCCGATTGGTGGTCATGCTGTTTTTGTTGATGCCAAATTGTTTTTGCCCCACATTCCCAGCGATCAATTTCCAGCCCATGCCTTGAATAATGAATTATATCTGGAAGCCGGTATCCGGGGGGTGGAAATTGGTTCTTTGTTATTGGGGCGAGACCCAGAAACCGGTGAACAGAAAAAGTCACCGATGGAATTGATGCGATTAACTATTCCCCGCCGTGTTTATACCAACGACCATATGGATTATGTCGTTGAGGCTTTTATTTCGTTAAAACAACGAGTGGCTGATATCAGGGGATTAACGTTTACTCACGAGCCTCCCATTTTGCGCCATTTTACGGCCAGATTAAAACCGATTGAAGGGGAGTAATAATTAGAAAATGGGTATCTTGATGCTATTTTTTTTAGCATTTTATAAATGACCATTTAATACGTGCATTATGTCATGGAATGAAATATTGCGAGAATATAGAGCCATATATATAAAATACATATGGCTCCATTGGATAACCCTTCCTAAATTTAATTGATACATTGATTAATTCTCAATGGTGTAATTATTGTGTTGTGATTTTGCAATAAATTCATTGGTTAATTGCTGTCTATTTGTTTGAAAGTGCTTTGTTTTTTACTTTTAGAATAAAAACAGGCAATAAATTTAAATTTTATCTTTCATTTATTCTTAATAACTAAAAAAATATTGCTTGATTATCCTATCTGTTGCATTATTCGCCATGAATCAATTTTATATCAATTATTAAAAATAATGATTTTATTTTGAATAATAATTATTACTTATGTTTAGTTTTGCTATATATATTTGTCGCGGTGTTGGAAGTTAATGGAATAATATGTTTTTTAAATTCATCAAAGATAACTTGATAATTTCAATGTCATTTTAAATGACTGTGGTGGTTATTTTTATTTTAGTGATGAATATATATTTATTTAACCAATGGCTCCCGCTGAATTTTTTCTATTTATGAATAACTTTATTTTGAAGAATATGAGTTTTAAAAAATATTAGTTTTGAAAATATTTGTTTTAAGAATAAGTAAACAGTGGCCATAGAGAGTAATGTATTATGCTAAAACGTAAATATTTAACTCAATCTGAAATTGAGCAACTCTTAGCTGAATTAGGGAAAGGTCCTAATGCAGAACGTAACATTTGTATGCTTTTTATGGGGTTTCTCCATGGCTTCCGTGTTTCTGAGTTGTTGGGATTACGTATGTCCGATGTTGACTTGCGTGACCGCAGTTTGAGCGTCAATCGTTTGAAAAATGGGTTTTCCACCATTCATCCCATGGTGACACGGGAAATACAGATTTTGCGTAAGTGGTTATCTGTACGTAAGAAATTTGAAAAATTCGGCAAAAGTGAATGGTTATTTATTTCTCGTACCGGGGAACCTTTGTCGCGTCAGCAATTCTATAAAATTATTCGCAACACAAGTATCAAAGCAGAAATTGCCATTTGTGCGAACCCGCACATGTTGCGCCATTCTTGTGGTTATGCGTTGGCGGATAATGGTGTTGATACCCGATTGATCCAAGATTATTTGGGCCATCGTAATATTCGTCATACAGTCAGATATACGGCGAGCAATGCTGGGCGCTTTGATGGTATTTGGCGAGGAAGGGGAAAGCGAAAAATGATTACCTCTCAGACCAATTTATTGACCAGAATAGATTAAATTATAAAACAGAGAGTAAATATCCTATTTAATTTCATGCTGACGTTAACTGGGTTTCATTCCAGTAACAATGAATTAATATTCTAACTTGGCTAAAGGGAAAACGATTGGCGTTTAATCATATACTGAAAAACATCTGACAGTGTTGCCTTAAACCAGTATTTAAGAATGCTATATTCAAAATCTCATTTGATTGAGAAGCGTTTTCTTACGCTTTATTTCTTTGTATAAATGAAAATAAAGCCCTGCTTATTTATTCAGGCAGGGCTTTTAATTTCAGTGCGAAATATTAACTTATTAAATTTTCACACTGATACTTTTATATTGAACAACGCCAAAATAACGAATTACGCAGCGTTGATTCCGTATTGCGCACAAACAGAAGCCAAACCACCCGCGTAACCTTGGCCTACGGCACGGAATTTCCACTCTGTGTTGTGGCGATATAATTCACCGAACAGCATGGCTGTTTCGGTTGAGGCATCTTCTGTCAGGTCATAGCGAGCAACTTCAACTTGGGTATCATCGTTAACCAGACGGATGAATGCGCCGGAAACTTGGCCGAAGCTCTGGCGACGGGTCTGTGCGTCATGGATAGTGACCACGAATACCACTTTGTCGATGTCTGCTGGGATCTGATCCAGTTTGATTTTCAGTGATTCATCATCGCCGTCTCCTTCACCAGTGCGGTTGTCACCAGTGTGCATAATGGAGCCGTCAGCCGATTTCAGGTTGTTGTAGAAAATAAAATCAGAATCACCGCGCACTTTGCCGTTTGCTGCCAACAGGAAAGCTGATGCGTCAAGGTCGAAATCCTGCCCGTCAGTCGCGCGGGCATCCCAGCCGAGACCGATCAGAACATTTTTCATGGTTGGCGCTTCTTTACTCAGAGAAACGTTACCGCCTTTAGAAAGAGATACACCCATTGTTATTTCCTCATTGATTACGTTTAGATACCCGTTTCTTTTGGGTAAGGGTTTTAGTTACCGGATTTAGCTTGCATTTTCTTTTTGCGGGAACAACAAGCTGGCAAGAATGCCCGCTGCCAATACCCCAATCACCACAAGCAGGCTGGTTGTCGCCGAAATTGAATAGCCGTGGTGGAATATATGTTCAGAGGCATTAAGGCCCAGTTTGATGGCAATAAAGAACAGCAGGGCGATGACTGCTTTTTCTAAATGTACCAGATACTTTTTCAACGCTTCGAGCACAAAGTAGAGCGTACGCAAGCCCAAAATAGCGAACATCATGGCGCTATATACAATCAAAGGCTCACGGCTGACTGCAATAACCGCAGGTACAGAATCAAAGGCAAACATCACATCAGACAGCTCAATGACCGCCAGACACAGCATCAGGGGCGTGGCATAAAGTGCCGCTTTACCTGCCCGGCCGACTTTCACATCCGCGTTTTCCGGTTTAGCCAGCTCTGCATCCACTTCTTTTTGATTGAGCATAAAAGCATGGCCGCGCAACTTCGGCCAGATTGGGAAGAAGCGCTTCACCAGACGGTATGCTATATGTTGCGAATAATCTTCGATCTCATCATTGTCATCACCGCTTTTCAGCATCATGACCGCAGTCCAGCCAACGATAACGGCAAACACAATTTCAACCCACGGCCCAAGTGCCAGCAAGCTTGTCCCGATAGCAACAAAAATACCTCGGAAGACGATTGCACCGATGATCCCCCAATACAGGATCCGGTGGCGATAGCGGTCTGGAACGGCGAACCAGGAGAAGATTGCCATGATGACAAACAGGTTATCGACGGAAAGGACTTTTTCCAGTGCGTAGCCTGTCACAAACAAGCTGGCCGTTTCTGCGCCGTGATGTACATACAGGAACCCCGCGAAAGCAAAGGCAATCGCAACCCAGAAAATAGACCAAAGGGCGGCACTGCGCAGCGAAATCGGCTTATCATGACGATGCATAAAGAGGTCGATAAAGAGCGCACCAACCGACAGAATAATAAATACAGCAACGGTTTCCATCGGAAAACCAATGTGCGTGGATACCATGAAGTAAGCCTCTTAAATAATTATCTGCGATTACAGTTCGAAATCAGCCGGAGCAAAGCCAAGGGCTGTGCAAATTTCCCGGGCAGCATTCTTTTCGTTGTTATCAAAGTCACCGTCACTCTTGGCAACTGCGATCCCTACGCGTAAAGCAAGCTGCGCCGCTTCTGGCTGCTGTTTCAGTGCCATGATGAATTTCATGGCTTCACCTTTGCCAATGTCGGCATCAAATTCGTAGCTGCTCACCAGCTTATTGAAAAATTCGATGATTTCGCTGGTATCGAACACTTTCAATTCAGGGGAGCTTTTGATGAACCCGATCATCTTCTGTTTTTCGTCTGAACTGACACCATCGCTTGCCATTGCTACGTGCGCGCATACCGCAACAGTACCTTCCATGAATTTTTTATTCTTGAAACGACCAACTTGGTTAGTCAGCTCTTCACGCCCTGCGTTGAGCGCTGATTTGATTTTGTTTAAAAAGGACATAAGCCCCTCCGTTAAAATTTGCGATGCAAACACTGATTGTGTAACTGCTTTGATCCAAAAGAATTATTTACTGCCGGATGTCCAACTAAAGCCCCAGTCAAACGCCCTGTCCATATCTTTATGCCCTGTGAAGTATTGATTGATGCGTTCCACTTTGATGGTGCCATTTTCGTTGATAAGACGGGCAACGGCACACATTCCACGATTGTTCTGGCCTTCTGTCAGGCGTGTTTCAATCGGCGGTTGCTCAGGGATATGGATTGTGACGATACCATCGGTTTTGTCCCAGCTAGGGATCCCTTCGTAGATAAAGGCGAAAATTAAAACCTCACGGATGTTTTTCCACTCAAGGCCATTGATATGGAGCCATTCGCCGTCATTGGTACTGCCAGTGCGATCATCACCCTGCAATTTCACATAGGGTTCGTAGCGGTAATCGCCGAAGCGGTTTCCCAACGCCTGTATAACGTCGCTGCTGCCATCCTGTAGGCGGACGAATGCCCCGAGATCCAGATCCACGCCTTTGTTGGAACTTGAACCAAACATGTTCTGAAATAAGCCCTTGGAGGCAGGAGAAGTCTGATTCCAGTTCAAATTAACGCGGATTTCACCGAAGTTATCGCGTTTATTCAAGCTGATGGTAGGCTTTTCTTTAGTCAGAGAAACCTTACTTAAGTTGATGCTGTTGGGTGCTGGAGCTGGGGATGTTGGCACTGGTGCATCATCAAGGATGTCCATGCCAAAATGTTCCGCCAGAGGCTTAAGGCCGCCGTTGAAACCCTGTGCAATAAAGCGGAATTTCCATTCCCCATTGCGGCGGTACAGTTCACCGAGGATTAAGGCCGCTTCTGAACGCCCCTGAATTTCGACATTGCCTTGCAACATGACATCACTGTTCAGCTCAACCCGAATGGAGAGATTGCGCAGGCTGGAAATAGTCTGGTTGCCATCGCAGGTTGCGGTGAATGCCACTTTCTGGACATCATGGCTTAATGCGGGCAAGTTGACGAAAAACGAGGTATTGATGTTGCCGCCAGCCAAACGAATGGTGTTGTCATCGTTGACGGGCTGACCGTAGAACACCATGTCTGGATCCCCTTTGACTTTACCATCGGCATACAGACGGAAAGCCGAGACATCAACGGCAGAACCGGATAAAACCCGCACGGTGAGTGTCTGGTTGGAAACAGGGGCATTTCCTCCGGGTGTCAGATTCATCAGCGCACCACCGTTTCAACTATTTGCGGGAGCATGGAGTCTATGGTACGGCCGAGGCAAGGAACGCCATGCGCCGTAAAGTCCCACTGGCCTTCATTGCGGCACAGGGAAGAGATGATAATGCCAGTATGGGCACCTTGTTCATTCAGTTGATAGCGCGCCAATTCTTCGCCGCTTTGATCGACAACACGGCAGAAGGCATTTTCAACATCATTGAAGGTTTGCCCACGAAAGCTATTAACAGTGAAAGCCAGGTATTCGACATTGGCAGGTAGTTTGAGCAAATTAACGCGGATAACTTCATCATCACCATCGCCTTCACCCGTCATATTATCGCCTGTGTGCTGTACAGCACCGCATTTTGAGTGTAGTTGGCCAAACCATATTGTATCGATGGCATTACCTGATTTATCAAGCAGAATGCAGCTTGCATCCAAATCAATCTCATCGTTGCCACCACCAAATAAACTGGCAAGAAAGCCTTTCTTTTTGGTCACGGGATCCCATCCCAGACCGAAATCTACTTTAGCCAGCGAAGCGCTCTGTTTGGCAAGCGAAACTGACTGATTTTTACTCAACGAAACCATTAATGACACCTCTATTCTGTTTGTCGGTGAATTACGGTAATTTCACATATTAAAAAATCATAATATGACAAATAGATAGCCATAATCTGTCATATTATGATTCCTATAAACAGCATGCAGTTACAGTAACTGATTGAATAGGAAAAAATCTGGCTTCATTTTTTATGATTTCTTTTCTGAATATAAAAGTCAAACAAATTTTATACTAAAAAATCACAATATGATTGACATTGGCTTGTTCTCAACTCTAGACTGCGATGAATAATTCATCAACTTGGTAATAAATGTTAATTATCACCGAGTTGATTCTTGGCAATTTAACAATTGTTTCTATTTGGATAGTTAAATTTGTTTTATGGAAAAATGGTCACTGGTTTTATCAGGCATACCAAATCAACTTAAATTTTCCTCAAAGGCTTCATCATGACAGCATTGAATGACACCGATGTTTCTCTAAAGCAGGCTTATCAACCTCTGGTTTATCAAAAAAAATTGAGTTGCGGGACTCTGACAGTAAAGGCATCCCGCGGCAATGCATCTCTGGAAACGCTGTTTGATGTGGCTGAACGACGTAATCCCAAAAGAGCATTTTTATTTGTCAGTAAAGTATTGGGCAGGCACATTCCTGTCAGTCCAGCGACTATGCGTGCGGTTTATCGGCAATTATCCGAGCGCTTTCCGGCGAATCTTTCTGGCCCTGTTTTGTACATCGGCATGGCAGAAACGGCAGTCGGGCTGGCGGCCGGCGTATTTCAGGAAACAAAAGGCAAGGTGGATGCCCCGGTATTTTTGACTTCCACCCGCCATCCCGTTGACGGTGATTTATTGTGTGAATTTAAGGAAAACCACAGTCATGCAACAGATCACCTCATTTATTGGCCGGCAGAAGCGTCGTTGCGCCAACGCGTGATGGAAGCCCGTACTCTGGTATTGATCGATGATGAAGCCACAACCGGAAATACTTTCCTCAATCTGCTGGAAGCGTTGCGCCATTCAGGTCTTAAGTATATTGAAAAGATCGTCACAGTAACATTAACCGATTGGAGCGGTGATTCAGTTATCAAACGCAGCCCGTTACCGGTTTCTGCTGTTTCTCTGGTTGAAGGAAACTGGCAGTGGGAAGCCGATGTCTCTTCCCTTGCTCCGATGATGCCTGATGTCAATGTTACGGCTCGCGGGGAAGTAAGTATTATTGGCCGCCAGAATTGGGGCCGCCTGGGGCTGGATGCAATCGAATGTGATATCGGTACTGACATTCATGCCAAAGCAGGGGAGAAAATACTGGTGCTCGGCTCCAGCGAATTTGTCTGGCAGCCATTTTTACTCGCGGAACGGCTTGAACGTGAAGGGGCATCAGTGAAATTCGGTTCTACAACTCGCTCTCCCATTTCGTGTGGTCATGCCATTCAGTCAGTAATGGCTTTTACCGATAATTACGGGCTCGGTATCCCGAATTTTCTCTACAACGTTGCGCACCAGAAATTTGACCGCATATTGCTCTGCCTTGAAACTCCGGGCATGTCTGCTGATCCGGCATTAATGGAGCAGCTTTCCCGTGTTTCTCCGTCTGTCGAGATTGTGGCCTATGGTTAAGCCCGTTTTTTTGACTGATTTGGATGATACCTTGTTCCAATCGCGCCGCAAGATGGCAGAGATATCGGATATTTCGTCTTTTCGTGTCGGAGCGGTGGATCGGCAATTATCTCCCCACAGTTATATGACCGCAGAACAATCCATGCTGGTTGATTGGCTGCTGGCTCATGCGGAAGTTATTCCTGTGACTGCCAGAAACACGGAACAACTCAGTCGGGTACAAATGCCTTTCAGTTTTTGGCGCATTGCTTCGCATGGCGCGGTGTTGCTGACTCCGGAAGGGGAGATTGATGAAGTTTGGCAATCTCATATGCTGAGTGAATTGACGTCATACCGGAATCAATTACGGGAATTTGAATGCTTGAGTCGCCAGTTAATTGCAGAACTCGGCATCAATGCTTGGGCACGTCTTGATTATGAGTATGGGGATATTCCTGTTTTTTTGATTATCAAGCACCGGGATTGTGACAGTTCGCATGAGCTTAATGCGTTGGCTGACGCCTTGATGCAAAAAACGAGTCTGCATCAAGATTCTGGCATTCACCAAAATTTTTATATCCATAAAAACAACAATAACCTTACCTTGCTGCCAAAGTGCGTTGATAAGGGGCTGGCCGTTCGCCACCTTTTGCACAGGCTGCGTGCGGAACGAGGTGTTTTTCCCGTCATTGGTCTGGGAGATAGTTTGAGTGATCACCGTTTTATGCAACTGTGCGATTGGTTCGGGATGCCCCAACAAAGCCAGTTTGCTGACACTTTAATGACCGCTTTATTTGGAGCTGTAAACAATGAATAGCTACCCGCCTTTCTCTGGAAGTTATGCTGCTGATGATGTCCAATTTCTGCTAAAGCCTGTGCAAATTGAAATGACGCCAGTTGATGTTAAAGAGCAGTTGCTCCAGTCCGGTAGCCGCCACTATTCAGATATGTTGAGTCAGGAGCCGGAACCGACATCTTATCATCTTGAATTGTTTAAAAAATCGCTTGAGCAAGGTGCGGTCAGGTTGGCGACAGAAGTGGTCATGCTTGCCAAGGCACTGGCATCGCGTTTTGGTGATACACCGATTGTGTTAGTCAGTCTGGTCAGGGCGGGTGTTCCTTTGGGGGTGATGCTGCACCAGACATTGCGGAAAATGGGCAAGACTTCTTATCATTACGGTATCAGTATCATTCGTGACCGCGGTATTGATAATGCTGCCCTGTCATATATTGAACAACAACATGGCACTGATGGGCTGGTATTTGTCGATGGTTGGACAGGCAAAGGGGCAATTACGGCGGAGTTATCTCGTTCTCTGGCCGGGAGAGCCGGTTATTCCGGCATCCCGCGTTTGGTGGTACTGGCCGATCCTTGTGGTTGCTCATGGCTGGCCGCCAGTGATGATGACTGGCTGATCCCTTTTGGCATTATGGGCGCACCGGTATCCGGTTTGATATCACGTTCAATCTGGCAGGAAAGTGGCCTGCATGGTTGCGTGCAATGTGATCATTTGGTGGCCTATGAATGTAGCCGCTTGCTGGTGGATACGGTTGCCGGCTGTCGTGATCGCCTGACGCTGGATGCAGTACCGGAAGCCATTTGGCGGCCGGAAGAAAAACAATCGCTATTGCAACTGAGCAAAACCGTCATTTCCAATCTTGCCGAAAAATACCGAATTGACAATAACAACCGGATTAAACCGGGAATTGCGGAGGCAACCCGCGCGGTATTGCGGCGTGTGCCAGATCATGTACTGGTGCGTTCTCAGGGGGATCCTGATGTTGCACTGCTAGTCTATTTAGCTCGCCAGAAAAATGTTGTGATCACGGAAGTCGGTGATCTGATTGGTCAATATCGTGCCGTGACTATCATCAAGAAGGTAGTGTGATGAACTCGATTCCTTCCCCATATCAACTTGGTGCAACCCTGTATATGCCTGCAACCCGGCAAGACATTGCAGATATTGTGTTGGGAAATAAAATTCCCGGCTTGCGCTCTCTGGTTATTTGTCTGGAAGATGCCGTTAATGAGCAAGATATTCCCTCGGCCATCGACAATCTCAGTAATACCCTGCAAATACTGACGGAAATCGGCAAACATTCTGCTTTCAACAAGCCATTGATTTTTATTCGACCACGCAACGAAAGCATGGGACGCTACTTGGTCGCCAATATGAATCTTAATGTTATTGATGGATTGGTTTTGCCTAAATTTACTCAGACCTCATTGTCTGGTTGGTGGGAAATTATTGGCCCAACCCATCTTTATGTCATGCCAACATTGGAAACAGAAGACGTTTTTGATGCCCAGAAAATGAATCAACTCGCTGACACACTCAAATCGCATCCTTGTAACGAGCGGGTTATCGCCCTTCGTATCGGTGGCAACGACCTCATGAGTGTGATGTCCCTGCGGCGTACTCGAACCTTCACGCTTTACGATGGGCCAATGGGGTATGTCATTAAAATGCTGGTTGCGATCTTTGCAGCGAGAGATTTTGCCCTGACTGCCCCGGTTTGCGAGCATATTGATGATTTGAATCTCTTGGAAAAAGAGCTGACATTGGATATTGCCCACGGCTTAGTGGGAAAAACAGCCATACACCCGAAGCAAATCGGGTATATCCAGAGAGCGCTTATGGTAAGTGCCCACGATTATGCTGATGCGTTGAATATTCTCAATACACAACACGCGGTGTTCAAGTCACTGGGAGCCATGTGTGAACCAGCTACCCATCAACGTTGGGCGAAAAATATCCTTGAACGTGCAAAACATTCAGGCATTGAGCCAGAAGCAGCATGAAATTTAGATCCGGAATTGGAATATCCGGCACCTTGCATATCCTGAAGATTTTTCACTTTTTGGCAATAGAGTGAGAGCGATGGGGTTTTTAATCTGTTTTGATGTTGATTTAGCTGCGATTGAAGCTATGCTGAAATCATTTTCGTAGTTAATGGTAGGGGCAATCGATCTGATTGCCTCTCACTTGGTAATAAAAAATGTTGCTCAGTCCCAAACAATTTAGAAATTTTAAATTAACTTTATTACTTTCACATGGCAAACCCGTCAGCAAGGTTAAAATCGTTCAAGAGCTCAATTGCTCTGAGCCGACGTTAACACGTGCACTGCGGGAATTAAGAGATTTGTACTGCGCTGATATTCGGTTTAGCAAAATAGGGAATACTTATCAGTTGGTCGAGAAAGGGCTGCTGACCAGGAAGGATGTCAAAAGAATCGAAGAATTGCTCGCCCAGCACCTCAGCCTTGGATCAGAAGAGACCGCCAGTCATGTTTTTCTTGATAAAGAAAAGAAAAAATCCATTTCTCTCTCCCTGAGAATGTCCGTTATCAGGAAAATTGATGGCTTGTCCAATCGGCTTGAGACAACCAGAAGTGAAATTGTAGAAATGGTAGTGGATAAATTTATTGATAACTTGATGAAAGAGACAATGGATAACTCATCACTTAAGCGGAAAAACCCATAATGCCAGCCGATAGGGAATATAACTGGCACTGGGTTAAGCAGCTTGCTTAATGGCTATTACGCGTAATCCTATCAAGATATCCCATCACAAATGCGGACAAAACGAAGGTGAGGTGAATAATGACATACCACATCAATTTATTGTCCGGTATAGTTTGGGTTTCCATAAAAATGCGCAACAAGTGAATAGAGGAAATAGCAACAATAGAAGCCGCAACTTTATTCTTAAGTGATGTGGCATCCATTTTCCCCAGCCAGCTTAGCTTCTCTTTATGTTCATGGATATCCAGACTTGAAACAAAGTTTTCATATCCAGAGAACATCACCATTACCAGCAATCCACCGACCAAAGCCATATCAATCAGTGAAAGAAGCGTCAGGATCAGATTAGCTTCGTTAACGGAAAAAATCTGAGGCAGGACATGCAGAATTTCCTGAAAGAACTTAATCGTAAGAGCGAGTAGCGTCAACGATAGGCCGAAATACACAGGTGCCAATAGCCAGCGAGAGGAATACATAAGATTTTCTAGAAAACGTTCCATAGTGTTTTTTGAATTTATTACAAAAGGGATAATATTATAGATCAACAATGTGACAGCTATGAAATACATATACACCATGGATCTTAAACAGCCTCTTTGTTGACATTATTAACAATGCAACTCATTCCCATCCATATCATGCCATTACGTCGAAACATAAAAACCACGACACTATTTCCTAAATGAAATATTACTTTTTACTAGATAAAACATTGCCTGTTTCACAATATTTAAAATTTATAACAATAAATGTTAACTAAATGTGTCATTTTGTGGTGTATTTAAATGGTAAAAGGGATGGTTTTGATTCAGCTTTCTTTTCGATGGAAATTTAGCAATCAGCATTTCCTTCCAATCTGTCCTTATTACTCAATGAGCCATCACCTTGATGGTTCAACCTCGCTTATACATTAAAAAAACAGAGAAATTTGTATTGTTGCAAACCAACAACCGTGGATGGTTATCGAGATGAAGAAACAAGACAGAATACCCCAGAGTTCTCTGGCTGCTGCTGGCCTGTCAGTCAAAACTCAACCGCGTATCCTTTGTTACGCCATAGCCTGTTGTCTGGCTGCCGCCAGTGCCGGCGCCTATGCAGAAAACAACAACTTAAAGAACTATGTCGAAACAGGACGGTTGGGTAATCCCGCTAGTTGGCGAACCCAAGAATTCCAGAATGAATGGGGACTTGGCGCTATCCGGGCTGATGAAGCCTATGCCCGAGGCTATACCGGTAAAGGGATCAAGCTGGGAATACTTGATCAGTACGTTTATGTCAAGCATCCTGAGCTAATGGGAAAAGGCAAAGTCACTAACTTAATTACTGAAGGAATACGTGAATATACCGACCCGTATCTTAAAGTAAACAAAGGTACTAAATTCAAATACGGTGATGGGCCAAAGCTGGAAGGTGATGGGAAAGTAGGCGCACACGGTGTTCATGTTGCGGGCATCGCCGCGGCTAATCGGGATGGCAAAGAAATGCACGGTGTGGCCTATGATGCTCAAATTATCGGCGCGGATAACGGCGATCCCGGCCCTGAAGATGGAAAAATCTTAGGTAATGATGGCGGTGTTTACCAAGCTGGATGGGATGCTTTGAGAAACAGCGGAGTACGCATCATTAATAACAGTTGGGGAATTGGTGTTCCTAAGAAGCTTGAGGATGGAGGAAGCGATCCAAACGCAGCTCACTTTACCTTAGTTGAAGCACAGAAGCAGTTTGATGAAATAAAACCGATTTTAGGGACAAAACCCGGCGGTGCTTATCAGGGGGCAATTGATGCCGCGAGAAGCGGTATTGTGACAATTTTTGCCGCTGGCAATAGTAAAAATTTCACTGAGCCAGATGCTATCGCGGGTCTGGCTTGGTTTGTGCCAGATATCGCCCCTAACTGGCTGACGGTTGCTAGTTTGCAACAAGATCCAAATAGCGCTAACAGCGAACCTTACACTATCAGTAGTTTCTCTTCCCGTTGTGGATATACCGCCAGCTTTTGTGTCAGTGCTCCCGGCAGCCAAATTTATAGCTCAATGATCAAAGGCCAACTTGATGACATTAAAAATGGTTACGCAAAATGGAGCGGCACTTCCATGGCTGCACCACATGCTGCCGGTAGCATTGCGGTATTGATGGAGCGTTTCCCGTACATGACGGGTGCCCAAGTAGCTTCTGTTCTTCGCACCACTGCGACGGATATGGGTGAAAAAGGGATTGATGAGCTTTACGGTTGGGGGTTGATTAACCTCGGTAAAGCAATAAATGGCCCGGGCATGTTCTATACCGCAGAAGATATTCCGGAGAAATTCCGTATCCCAGATCCTGACGGCGTCGCTTACGGCAATGGGCAGTTTATTGCTGATATTCCGGGGGTTGGTGCCATACTGGACAAGGGCCAGCCGACTGAACGTGTTTGTGAAGGGGATCAGTGCGAGTCGGATATCTGGAGCAATGACATTAGTGGTCATGGCGGGTTAACGAAACAGGGTCGGGGTGCGTTGAGCCTCAGCGGTGCGAATACCTATTCAGGCCCAACGTTGGTCAAACAAGGGTTGCTGAATGTCAACGGCAGTATTTCTTCCACCGTTTTGGTCATGGAAAATGGAGCGCTTGGCGGGGCGGGTTCGGTCGGCGAAGTTACTGTACAGCGTGGCGGTATTGTGGCTCCGGGTGATGCCATTGGTACGTTGAAAGTTGCTGACAAAATGATTTTTGAACCGGGTTCTCATTATGCAGTTGAAATCTCTGGTGATGGGCGCGGCGACAACATTCAGGTTGAAAAGAATGCGCAACTGAATGGTGCAACAGTTTCCGTATCTCTTGAAAATACCGGCAACTTACTTTCCCACAATAAAGTGAGTGGCTTCCTGAAGCATCCATACCGTATTCTGAATGCAAGGCAGGGTATAAGCGGGTATTTTGAGCAACCGACCAGCACTAATTCCCTCTTTGTTGATACGACATTGTCTTACCAGCCAAGCGAAGTAAACCTCCATGTTGAACGTAATGACACTGCTTTCGTGGATGTTGCCAAGACACAAAATGAACGTGAATTAGCCGCTGCTGCTGATTCTCTTGGTTTCGGCAATTCAGTTTACGAAAGTATTCTGACCAGTCATTCTGCGGAGCAGGCACGTAATGTATACTGCCAGCTTGATGGACAAATCCACGCTGACGTCGCGTCTTTGCTTGTCAACAACAGCCGTTACTTGCGTGACACTTTAAACTCTCGTTTAAGTCAGGCCGAAGGCCGCTCATTGTCATCGGATATCCACGGCGATAATAACGGTGCATGGGTTCGCCTGCTCAGTGCTTGGGAGCATGCATCGGGTACAGAAAATGCGAGTGGTTATCAGGCCAATAACTACGGTGTACTCCTTGGCATTGACACGCTTATTGATGATTACAGCCGTCTTGGGGTTGCGACAGGTTACACCCGTACTTCCCTCGACGGTGGTAATCGCTCTACCGCTGACAGCAATAACTATCATCTTGCTCTTTATGGTGATCGCCAGTTTGGTGACTTTGCATTGCGTACCAACGGCGGATTCACTTGGCATCAGATTGATACCAAACGCCTGATCAGCTATGGCAACCAGTATGACGATGAAAATGCGAATTATGACGGGAGAACAGCACAAATATCTGCGGAACTTGCTTACCACTTGCCGGTTGGCGCGGCAAATTTGGAGCCATTCGCCAATTTGGCCTACGTTAATTTCCAAAGTGAAGGCATCAATGAGAAGGGGGCTGCGGCTGCACTTCACGGTGACCGCCAACATACTGAAGCGACACTCTCTACATTAGGATTACGTGCTAACCATAATTGGCAAATGCCATCAGGCGCTTTGGTTGCCCTGAATGGAGAGCTAGGCTGGCAGCATCAATACGGTGATCGTGAGCGAGCAACTGGCCTGTCATTCCGTGGCAGCAACACGACGTTTTTAACCCGTAGCGTGCCTATTTCCCGTGACGGAGTCGTGTTGAAAGCCAATGCAGAAGTGAAAGCAAATGACAATGTTTCAGTCACTTTTGGTTATAGCGGCGTGCTGTCCAAAAATCATCAAGATAACAGTATAAATGCTGGATTTATCTGGCGTTTCTGATAGTTGAAGGTTTAACTATCTGAGAAAATATACGGAGCCAGGGGGATTTCTGGCTCCGTAATATAAGGCAATTTTATTGCTAAAGGCAAAAGCCATTATCATGACGTACTGTGGGGCTAAACGAAGCGGCAATCCGCAACTATAGCAGAGAACAGGAAAAATCAGATTTAATGCAAGCCTATAAAATAATATTGAGCTTCACTAAAATCATTTCTTACTAAGAATCTATCCTAAAAGAATTTTATTCCAGATAAGGCAATCACAACAAAAATAAAACATGCTTTCATATCTACTTATTAGCATTAACTGATGAATGTTATTTCAATATTTTTATTATATAGTTTAATTTGTTTGGGGTATCGCAATTTATCTGTAAAAAATAAATAATTAGCCAGGGATTAATATGAGGCTAATCTGTTGAACGGCAGATGCGAGGTCTCGCGATAAAATTGAGACATTTCTCTTAACCTCCTCTCCCTTATAAAACTGAAAAAACTCCGAGATCGACTATGTCAGCTTACATCGGCTGGTTATATACCACAGGAAATATCTGTGGGCATATTTGGCCAAAAAGAGGATAAATAAACAGATGAAATCGAGTATGTTTGAAGGGCTTTCAGCATTTCCGTTAACGCCTCTGGTTCAAGGGGAAATTGACGAAAAAGCGTTTATTTCTTTGATAACGAATCTTGCTACGGCAGGGGTAAATTCCATCGGCGCGTTGGGATCTACAGGCAGTTATGCCTATTTGACGATAGAGCAACGAGCTCGGGCAGCAAGGCTTGCGGTAGAAAATGCGGATGGAATTCCTGTTATGGTCGGTATTGGCGCCATTCGTTATGAAGATGTGTTGCAGGTTACAGAAGATGCCCAAAATGCCGGAGTCAGTGCAGTCATGTTGGCTCCCGTGTCTTATCAAAAGCCAACCGATGAAGAAGTTTATGCGCTCTATGAGAATGTCAGCAAATATCTCTCAGTGCCATTATGTTTATATGATAATCCTGCGACAACTGGGTTTCAATTTAGCGATGAATTGCTAATAGAAGTTGCTAACTTGCCGTCTATTGGTTCGATAAAATTGACCCGACTCCCAGAAGATATTCCTACGGCTACAGAGCGAGTTTCCCTTCTGCGCCAACGACTCCCCGTAAATATTTCAATCGGCATTGGTGGTGACTGGCGGGCAGCGACTGGGTTATCTGCCGGATGCCATGTATGGTACTCGACTTTTGGCGGGCTCTTTCCAAGAACAGCCTTGGATATCGTTAATGCTGTGCAAAGTGGGGACATAAAACGAGCCGAAATGCTTTCCGGGGCACTGGAACCACTATGGCAGCTATTCCGGGCTTATGGCAGCATACGGGTAACAGCTTCAATAGCAGAATTATTCAACTATGCTAAATCTCCTTGCCTGCCTTTCCCTTTGAGCTCTTTAACGGGTGATGCTCTTCATCACTTAGAACTCATACAGGAAGATCTCCGAAATCTGCAATAGCCTTAATCCTTTGCTTTGTTAAGGATAGTGGTTTCAGCATTGCATAGACTTAAATTCGGCTTTTTCGATTGTAAGGTATCAGCTAGAAGTAGTTAAATTCGATACAATGTTCAACAAAAAGCCGATGATGCCCGATGTTTTGGATGTTTTATACCACGCCCTGATCAACACCCCGAAGACTACACAATGTCAATTGCATATTACTCCCAAAGCATAACCTAAGTGGCTTTAAGGCCAATCCTTATAGGGCTGCTCAGTTAAATAATATGTGCGGAATAGTGAGGTCTTCATTCGAAGTGATTCCTTTTAGATGATTGAACGTATCGGTAATGACGACAAAAGAAATTTAAAATATAGAATTATCTTAAGTGTAGCAATAAAAAAGCTCAGTGATTTGCTAAATCATATTTTGTCACCACTACAATAACGTATTGGTTAATGGTTGTTATTTTTTCAGTTTAAGTAAAAATCATTCACTGAATAAATATTGATAATTGTTATATTGAAAATATGAAGTTATACTTTAATAGCTTTATTCCTTAAGTGCTTTTTATAAATATAATGACATATATTAATCATGTGGTTCATGTTTTTTATAAAACGCCAATAGCCCCTAATATAAAGTCAACAATGTATTTTTCTCTATTTATGGACGACATGAGGTCAGCATGCCTACCATCATCAGCTTTTAGTTTGATAATAACATTGTTATTCTTAAGTGATTTAATTAAACGAATAATAGGTCTTGGTGTGATAACTTCATCATGTCTTCCTACTAAAAAAATAAATTTTGTATCAGATTTTAATATTTCTTTTTTATACCTATCTATGTTTATAGATTCTATGTCTTGGTCAGAAAATTTTCTTTTAAAGAAAGTAATGTCATAACCATTTTTTCTGGATTTATTAATGTGTTGGTTTAAGTCAACTAAAGGATTTGTTATACAAATAATATCAATATCGGAATGGATTTTATTTTTATTTATATAAATCTCAATAGCTAATGTAGCTCCAAAACTGCCACCAATAAGAATAAGTCTCTTGTTTGTAAGATTTTCATTGATCCAATTTATTATTGGTGTAACAGTTCCTGTTAATATTTTTTTATCAACTAAAGTTCTATATTTTTTACCATATCCTTTAGAACCAGCATAATTTATTATATGAAAATCAATGCCAATATTAGATAATCTATTTATTATCATAGGAAATCTTGGATTATCCCATTCGCTAGATTCAGGACCACCATGAAAAAATAAAACATCTAATTTGCTGTTTTTATTTGAAAGTAACGATGTGACCTTAATATGGCTTCCTTCGTCATAGGATCTAATTAAGTTAACTTTTGGTTTTATTATTTCAATGATTTCATTTTCTTCCATTAAATAAAGAAATATACCTTCTAGGGCTCCCGTGATAAATAAAGCAGACTTGCCATTCATAGTAATAGGGGTGACTGTTCCAAACTTTTTTTTGCCGTTTATTTTCACGGCATTCCAATTTCTATATGGCGGAAAGCTTTCGTATACTTCATGTTCTCCATTGATTCCAGTCACCAAAATTATTTTTTTGCTTTTGCTGTCCATGTGTGCATTGATTAAGGTTCCTCTACCAAAATACAAATAATATATTTTACCTTCATTAAAGGGCAAAAAAAACATGTCATTATAGTTTTCTTCTTCTTTTGAAAATATAATTCCATTACTTGAAATATAAACTATATCATCAAATTCAATTATTCTGTCATGAATAACTATCTTTTTTTTGTTTAAATAAACACACCATAAATTATAACTTTCTATTTTACTTTCCTCAAGATAACAAATCTCTTCTGAAAGATTTAAATAGTCATTCATTTCATTTTTGTTTAATAAAATATGGGAGCTATTTTCATCGTATAGCTTTATAAATAAATTTTCCATTCTATAAAAAATAGAATATGATGATAGATGAAATAGAGAGTTAACACAAACACTATCTCCATTTTCGAAACTTATGATTGTTTCTAGAGTTGTGCTTTTTTTAAATTGAATTATTGAAAATAATCCACAACTGAAATAAACATCAAATTCTTTTCTTTGTAGCTCCATTTTTTTTATATCATACTCAAAAAGAAACCCACTACTATTATGCAATAATAAACTGCCAAAATTCATTTTTGATGGTGCTAGTCTATAAATTAATTCTGTATTCATAGTGTTATGTGGCCTTATTAAATTCTTTCTTTGCTATCAAGAAAAAAAACATTCCTGATGAGATTAACAATGGAAATATAAATGGATAGTCTAGTAATATGTTATTTTGATAAATAAATGGCATAAAAATACCACCCAAAACATCCCCTAAAAGGAAAAAAGTTTGAATTAACCCAAGCAGTAAAATTGTTGGCTCCTTTCTTGTCATTGAAAACTTAAGTATATCTATAATAAATGAATTTAATGTTCTAAAAATAGAAAATAAAATAAAAGATGAAAATATTAAATATATGCTGCCAATTTTCAATGAGATATAAAATAAATATATAGAAACACTAGTTGATAATGATATTAACATAGGATGATATGCGTTATTTTTAGTGAGTGATGCATATGCATTTTTTACTAAAATACCTAAAAAAACACCTAGTGATAGGGTTAGTCCTATCATTTCAGGAGGTAGTTTTGCATTTTTTAGAAAGATAGGAAAAGTTGGTATAATTATAGACCATACTACTCCAAGTAAACACATTGATATAAAACAATATAAAATTGATTTTTTATTAACAAATACAAATGAATAATAAGTTATAGAGCAATTGTTATTTTCAGACTTACCAATTTCAGGATCTTCTTTTTTTATATGTGTTGGGACAAAAAAAACTCCAGCTAAGGTAATAAGAGCGATTATTATTAAAGAGATTTGATAGCTATTCTCTGAGAAAAACGAAATAAAAAAAACTAATATTCCAGATAAAAAAATGCCGACACCTTGTGATATAGATAAAATGTTACCTGAATGCAAAATTAATTTTTTTCTCTCATTTTTTTCTGCTTCAAGTATAAACCCTTGTGAACATAATGTAATAATATTAGCTCCAATACCTGCACTGATACCAGAAATTAATGATATACTAAGATTAATAGGAAATCCTCTAAGGGATAAACCTACAGCATAGAAAATAAAACCAATGATTAGGCAATGGTAGAGACCGAATTTTCGTATTAAAGGAGTATATGAGAATGTTAATGTTCCTACTATTGCCATAGCTATGTATGAATAAGAGAATAAATCAATATGCCCAGAGGATTCCCAATAAATAGGATGTAATATTTTAGACATCCACATAGGGAGGTAAAATAACATATTAATAATTAATATTTTCTTAAACATTAGATAATCGCCTTAGGTAATTAATGTTGGATAATATATTTTTGTCATTTCTACAAATATTAGCTCCATATTCTAGATGGCTAATGGCTTTTTCAATAGAACTTTGGCCTGCGGACTCGGCTTGCAATATAAACCAGGAGGATAAAATATGGCTATCATAACTTGGATTCAAAATTGATAATTTATCATATTTATCTTGTATTGATAAAATATATGCATAGTTATAAGAGGAAATATCATCACCTGAAAGTTCCCAAGCGATCTTGGCATGGTTTTCAGCATTGAAAATATCATTTTCACTTAATAAAATTAAACTATATTGATAATGCCCATCACTATAATATGGATCAACTTTCAACGATTCTAATACCGATTCCTTGAATTTTTTTTTGTCATGTTTTTCTTTATAGCATAAAGAAAGTTCTAAGTGATACTCTGGAAATGAATAATCAATTTTTAATAGCTCATGATACTTTTCAATTGCTTTATCAATAAATCCTAATTTTTTATAGCACTGGCATAAATTATAAATGATTACAGATTTATGCATATGATATTTCCCTCCTTTATTCCCTAGTTCAGCTATGCACCATTCTAATAACTCAATTGCTTCATGAACTTTCCTTTCTCGAAATAAAATCAACCCATAGCCATTTCTGTTGAATACTTTATGAAACGTTTTTTCGTCATTGTCGAAAGATTCGATGCCACCAGAGATTATTATTTCAAAGGCTTCATTAAGATAATTTTTCCCTATGGTTAAACTTTGTTTTCTTATATTATGATAGCGTAAATAAAGCATGGATAAAGGGTAGTTAGCTTTGATTATAGCAATAGATTCCCCTCCTAGTTTACTAATATTATAATAATACTCAGCTTCTATTGGCTTCATCAAGCAATTTTTTATTACACCTATCAAATTAGCATATGTGCTTTCGTAGTTATTAAAATTGTTAATACAGTGATTGATTATTTTTTCAGAAGTAAATATATCACCGGAGTTTATAATTTTTTTTATTGAGGAATGTATATACTCACTATCACCATTTTCTTTTTTTAATATTTCTATTATTAGATTTATTTCATCTTTGGTTAATTCATCTAAATATTCTTTTTTATATTCTTCTAATGTTATTTTTACCCCCATTCTAGTAAGTGAATCACACAAAAAACGTAGCATTTTTGATTGGCTTAATTCACCAAAAAGCAATACTTCTTTTATTTTTTTTTCTGATATTTTTTTTGCTATCTTTGCTATTGCTCTCATTGATCTTTTACTTAGAGAAAATCTAATTTGATCTTCTGGGTCTATTCTATCTGTAAGAGAAAGATTATCTTTATTGATTAATTCAAAAGGAAATAGGAATTTTATTTCATGAGTTGACATGTCGTTTTTAGATATATATCTTAATATGTTTGATCTTATTAAATAAAACTCTAATGGAATAAATAAGGCAATTTCTTTAAGATTCATTTTTTTTCCCTTTTAACTTTAGAAAGTGGCCCAGATCGGGCCACATTTTTGTTGAAGGTAATTTGAGTGTATTAATGAGGTTCGTTATACATTACTGAAAAATCAACAGGTTTTGCTTTAGGTTTGCTTTTTAATAATTTCATTATATTACTCCTGATATAGTTAGTTTGTTTATTCAAATTTATTTTTAGCCGGCAATTAAAATTATCTCTTCTTCTGCTTATTTTCTATTGATAATTTATCATTATGCAATTTCGATCACAGAAAAATAACATTAATGCAACAATTTATTTGTATTTTATATGAAATTAATTTGGAATTATTCACTATATATATGAATGTTTATCTTGTCAGGGCTGGATAAATTCTAATGTATGGTAACTTGTTGAAACTAAAATAATTCAGATAATGATATATTGATTATAGTCGTACGTTAGCTGTGCACTGACGAGCTGTGCTTGTCTTTTTCGGGTTACCCGGTAACACGGTAATCTGAAAAATACCTACCAGAAAAATGTTAACGCCTCACCTGCTCTTCATTTTTCTACTCGCTTTTTATTTTCCTCTCTGTAAAAATAGGTGAGGAACTGAGATTTATTTATCCTTAAAAATCAATGTATTTTGTATTCCTTACTTTTTTCGTATATATGTGAGAAAAATGAGTAGTACGGTGAGGGGCAAATCCATTACCTCACTTTCTGACTCACTTTTTAATCTTCATTGTTCTGGTTAATAAGGTGAGTTCCTGCCCGTTCCGGGTAACCAGCCCGTCATGCTCTAGCTTGGTTAACCAACGGCTGAAATTCTTTACATTCACTCCCATCGCCTTTAAATCATCACGCACAAGGGCAATGGAACAGGGTTCTTTCAGGGCCGTGCGTGAACGTATGCACTGCCACAATGCCGTGTGGTTATCGATTTTATTGGCAATGAGTCCGATTTCTTCCTCTTCAACTGGATCGCGCGGCCTGTCAATGAGAGCCAGTGGCGTAATATCCTCCCCCGTCTTTATCGGTAAAAAGTTCAACCACGCGCAAGTCATAGGCTTGGGTTTCCGGCTCTTCGGCATCTTTCATTTTGGTGCAGGTGATAACCAGTGTACTGCCTTTTTCCCCCTACAGGTTAATCCGGTATTCAACATCCAGCGCAGCACGAAACGCACTGGAACCCCTTGCTCCTTTGCTTTCGTCTTTGCCGGAATGATGAACAACCAGAACGCTGGCTCCTGTTTTGGCTTTCAGTTCGTCACAACCCCGGACGAAAGCGCCCATATCTTTGGAATCATTTTCATCAACCCCGCCGAAACAGCGGGCAAGGGTATCCAGAATAATCAGGCGGACAGGCTGACTCGTTTCAGGTTCAACCTGCTGGGCAGCAATCATTCGGCTGGCGAGGCCGGAAAGACTAGCGTATTGATCAGATACATATTTTCAACAGCTTGACCATTGACGATTTCCCATGCTTTGATGAGCCGTGGCACACCAATGCCACCCTCACCAACAACGTACAGCACGGAATCCTTAGCAACCTGTTTATCTGCCCACCATGACTTATCCGTAACAATATGACATTCCATGTTCCAGCCAGAAAATCCTTATATGATCCGCTCGTGCCGTAAATGCTGCACAGGGAATGTGCCAGGATAACGCCTTTAATCACGTAATCCAATTGGGCATCAAATCTTGTCAAATCCACTGGCAGCGGTAACTTTGTTTTGAATCGTTGTTATAATCGCTGGGCGATGTTGTGTTTACCCGCACCATCAATTGTTTTGATAGGTGCTAAATACTGGCTGGTTATTAGAGTGGTAATGTTGAGCTTGTCAATCAACGGAAAGATATATTGCTCAAGGCTGCAATACGGCTTGGCGGTGGCTGTCGTTCCAGCGTTTGTTGCTGGCATGCTATTCACGGGCGACCTGTTCAAATGTATGTGTGATTTTCGATGGGGTGGCAGTGCATTTTTTCTCGGTTTTGGAATCAATGCCTTGTGCCATCAGCTTTTTGGTTTCCTCACATTTGGGTACGCGCATCAGCTAAAAACACGACCGGATAGGAACTGAACGCCAGACTGTCTCCTTTTTTATCGGTCGGACGGTAATATTTCATGCGCCAATATTTTGAGCCACGTGACGAAACTTCTAAATAGAGACCGCCACCATCGGCAAGTTTGTAGGTTTTTTCTTTGGGTTTTGCAGTTTCGATTTGTCGTGCATTAAGTTTCATTGTTAAGGGCATTCTCATAATCGAACGGTAAGTGCCCCGAATTATGCCCTTCGCTGCATCTTGATTGTAACAGACGAAACTAGACGTTGAGATAGGTAATAAGGTTGATTTTGTTGGATTTGATATGAGTTATTTGGCTGGGCTTTACTTCACTGGAAGTTGAAGTGGTGCCCGGAGGCGGAATCG
>NZ_VCDN01000020.1:0-463 GCF_033949405.1 Xenorhabdus santafensis
CCTGTTCAAAATGGGGCGAATTCATTATGACAAACAGGTAGTTGAGAATAGTAACAACATCATTGTCACTATTATGATTGTCATTAATGATCTGTATTAATTATGCTCGGGAGCCTCATTACCAAAACGGCACATTCTCATGCCAATATTAACGGTGATGTCACTGAAATCATTCAATAAGACGGATTTACATCAACAACTGATGGTGAAGGAAAAACCGTCAAATACATACTCTTACCCGCTCCAAAAAAAGAGGGTAAGAGCACAGAAAAATCTGGAAGGTTATTGCAGGGAGAGGAGGTCTTCTCGGCTAAGGCCGGTGCTTTCCATAATCAGCTCAATATTGACCCCATTTTTTAAGAGAGTACGGGCAATATTGATTGATGCTTGTTGTTCACCTTGCTGTATGCCTTGCGACATACCCTGTTGTAGACCTTCTTCCCGACCTTTATCATGCAAACGT